>NZ_BAAAEH010000009.1:44915-128655 GCF_039522915.1 Sphingomonas oligophenolica | reverse complement strand
ATGGCGCATCATGTCCATCGGCATGCGCGGCTGGGCTAAGGAGTTCTGACTAATGGGACTTGGTATTCGGCTTCAATCTCGATGATATCGAACAAGCAGCCCCCGTTTTCGCCGAGTTCCTGGTCGACCGGGGCGATGGCTTTGATTGGGTGGATCGTGTCAACCTGCACCGTCTGGCGGCCGCGACGCGTCGGCTCGTTGTTCGACACCTCATCGTCGGTCCAGCCCGATCCTTGGGCAACCACAGCTGAGCGGGTCGGCCCGAAAGAGGCTGAGGATCGGCAATGCGCGGTCTTGCTGAAAAGATTTTCTGGAGGGTCGATCAATCGCTTGGCGCGTAAGCCGAGAGATCCTGGCGATACTTCCTGTTTCCTGCCCATTTGATCCGGTCCTCCTTTTCGACCGACCACGGCTAGCATGGACGAAGTCTCATGGTATGGGACTGGCAGAGGGGTAGTTTCGCCGGATGTCCAGTCTCAGTCGCATGTTGGGGATTCTGGATCTGTTCGATGTCGGTCGTCCATTCTGGACCAGCGAACAGATCATGGAGACGACCGGGTTCAGTCGGCCCACGACGTTCCGCTATCTGAAGGAATTGCGGCAGAGCGGTCTGCTCGCACGGTTCGGCGGCGGCTATGTCCTGGGTGCAAAAGCGGTGAAGTTCGATTATATCATCCGTCAATCCGACCCTCTCCTGCACCTGTTCCAGCCGATCCTTGCCCGACTTTGCGATGACACCGATTGCGGGGTCATCCTCGCGACGCTCCTCGGCGAGGAATTCTTCTCTACCGTGTACGAGCAGAACGATAGTGCGACAGTGAACTGGTCGCGGGGCACTCCAATGCCTCTGACCCGTGGCGCCGGAGGACTGGCGGTGCTTGCGGCCGTTCCCGCGCCCTTGCAGAAGCGCCTGCTGGCAAAGGCCGGGCTGGAGGGAGAGGCGCTCGCCAACCTGAAGACAGAGCTCAAGATCGTCGCCAAGCAGGGTTATGCCGTCTCACTCGGTGCGCTCGACCCGAACAACGCGGGGATTGCGGTGCCTGTCCTGCTGGCGGGCGTGCCGCCGGCCGCCCTTGTCCTGGTCATGAGCCGAAAGCGGTTCCAGACAAGCGACCTGGCGATCATCGTCGATCTTCTTCGCCGTGGACGAGCCGACATGGTCGCCGCGTATAATTCGGTAGACACCATGCCAGCGAAAACGGTGGAGGGCGATTGCCGATAGCCCGCCTCGACTCCAGTGGAGTGGATGGGGAGCGTTCGACCTACGCGGAATCCGCGCGGCCCGTCGGAACTCAGGATGCTGTCCCGAAACGACGAGGGTGCCCCCATGCCGGATGATTTTAGTCCGCTTGCCGACGACGAATGGCCGGCTGCGTTAGATGCAATGCGCGACGGCTTCGCGACCCGCCTCAATGTCTACCGCGTCATGGCGCATCATCCGGCGCTGTTGAAATCCTGGGCCCGGTTTCGGGACCATGTCGTGCTGGACAACAGGCTGGACCGGGCGTCGCTCGAGATCGTCATCCTGCGTACCGGCTTCCGACGGGATTCGCGCTATGAGTGGATGCAGCATGTCGTGCGGGGACGGGGCGCAGGTCTGGAAGATCGACAGATCAAAGGCGCGGCGCTGGCGCCCGAGCAGGCGGCGTCTGCAACGGACGCGTTGCTGATGCGATGTGTCGATGCTCTGATCGACACAAACCGACTTCCCAAGGATTTGCAGGCAGCGCTCTGTACCGAGTTCGGTAAGGAAGGCGTCCTGGATCTGATCGCAACCGTCGGCATGTACTCGTTGCTTGCCTACATGCTGGAGAGTTTCGAGACGCCGATCGATGCCGACATCGCGGCAGCGCTCGAGCTTGACCCGCTGACCACCTGAACTGTGGTAGCGGACCGTTTTTTGGCGCTCGATAGTCTGAAATGTCACCGCCGCCTGCCGCGGAGCAAAGCGCTCGCCTCTGGGGCGGGGCTCTCGGCCCGCACGGCGGCAGGCCCAGCGATCAACCGCGGGAAATAGGGAGACGGGGAACAAATGATCCGCGTCTCGAGCGGAATCCGGACACTCCTCATTCCCGCCCAGCGCAACGGTCCGGTCGACCCACGCCTCTGCACGCAGGCGTCCGATTAGATCCGTTGGACAGACGGAATCCGCTCGCCGCCCGGCGACGAAGCGCGAAAGCGGGCTCGACTCTGCTGCCTGCGGGGGGGAGGCATGAGGCGGATAGTCGTTACGTCCGCGCCAACCCTGACCATCGCCCTGTTGGTCGCGCACCTCGCCAACACTAGGCTCATTCTCGTTTCGTCAGACGATGGTTGCGATCGGCGTTGACATCGAGACAATAAATCTAATATATCTCGTTATTAGAGACTTTGACTGTTTTCTGATATATATCGGCAGCGCCAAGCCCGCAAGCGCACGCGCCTTGCCGCGCGCGCGGGCAAGGCGCGTGCGTGGAGGCTTCAGAAGGCGGGCACCATCTCACGATGTATCTTTGGAGAGGCGCTTATGAAGCTGACGAGCCTGAAAGATGGCGGCCGCGATGGCACGCTTATTGTCGTAAGCCGAGACCTATCGACGGCCGTGCAGGTCGCGAACATAGCCGGCACGATGCAAGCCGCGCTCGACGCGTGGAGTGAAGTGGAGGCGGGCCTTCGCAGCACCTATGACATGCTGAACGACGGCCGGCTCGAGGACGCGTTTGCGCTGGATCCCGCGGCGCTCGCAGCGCCCCTTCCGCGCGCCTATCAGTGGTGCGACGGCTCCGCCTACCTGTCCCACGCCGAGCTCGTACGCAAGGCCCGCGGCGCGGAGATGCCGGAGAGTCTCTATGTCGATCCGCTCATGTATCAGGGTGGCAGCGACACCATGCAGGGGCCTCGCGACGACATCGTGCTTGCTGATCCGGACTGGGGTCTGGACTTGGAAGCGGAGATCGCCGTCATCACCGATGACGTTCCTCTGGGCACCAGCGTGGATCAAGCAGTTGACCATATCAAGCTTATTACAATCCTCAACGATGTGAGCCTGAGACTGCTGATGCCGGCGGAACTGGCGAAGGGATTCGGCTTCTTCCAGTCCAAGCCCTCGACGGCTTTCGCGCCAGTATTCGTAACACCCGACGAACTGGGGAGCGCCTGGAACGGCCGTCGCCTGGCTCTTCCGATCATGAGCCACGTCAATGGTGAATTGCTCGGAGCGCCAAACGCTGGCGACGACCTGGACTTTGATTTCGCGACGCTGATTGCCCACGCGACCAAGACCCGCTCGCTCGGCCCCGGTACGATCGTCGGTTCCGGGACGGTCTCTAATCGTAATCGGTTGGCCGGCTCTTCCTGTCTTCAGGAGAGACGGATGATCGAGAAGATCGAAACTGGCGAGTTCAAGACGCCGTTCCTGCAATATGGCGACACGGTGCGCATCGAGATGTTTGATCCGCAAGGGCGGACCATCTTTGGTGCGATCGAGCAAAAGGTGGTGCGGCCATAGTCGGCTGCTCCGCCGCCCTTACTCTGGAAAAAGCGGCTGATAATGGAATTGAAGAGCCTCGGCTATGTGGGCATCAGGTCGACGTCGATTGACGATTGGCGTGCTTTCGGCCCGAACTTCCTCGGACTCCAGCTGGTAGATCGGACACGGTCAAGCCTTGCCTTCCGGATGGACGATCGAAAGCAGCGCATCATCGTCGCTTCGGACGAGCGGGACGGCGCGGACGTCTTTGGATGGGAGGTCGAGGATTCGGCAGCGCTTCGCCAGCTGGCTGACCGGCTGTCGAACGCCAGTGTCGATGTCACCATCGGAACTGCGGCACTGGCGCAGGAACGCTATGTCCGCGAGCTCATCACGTTCAAGGATCCGGTCGGCAATCGCATCGAGGTGTTCCACGGACCTGTCGACAATGATGACATGTTCCAGCCGGGACGAGCCATCTCGGGCTTCCGGACTGGATCGCTCGGCATGGGACATGTGGTGCTGACGGTCGTTCGGATTGACGATGTCATGCCCTTCTACGTCGATCTGCTGGGATTCAGGTTGAGCGATTTCGCGTTGCGGCCGTTCAAGGCATATTTCTTTCACCTCAGCGCGCGCCACCACAGTCTCGCCTTCATCGAGACCGGCCATAACGGCGTACACCACCTGATGATGGAACTGTTCAGCCTGGACGATGTCGGCCAAGCCTATGACATCGCACTGGGCGAGGAGGGGCTGATCGGGGCGACGCTAGGGCGGCACACCAATGATTTCATGACATCCTTCTATGCCCATACGCCGGCGGGATTCATGGTGGAATATGGCTGGGGTGGCCGGGACATCGATGTCGAGACTTGGCAGGCATGCGAACTGGTGCATGGGCCGAGCCTCTGGGGTCATGATCGCACATGGCTTGCGCCGGAGCCGCGGCAGGAGGCCCGGGACATGCGTCTGCGCGCCGCAAGTCTGGGCGTCCGACAACCCGTGCAGGTCATGACGGGGAACTTTGATCAACTCGCTGGTGCCTGTCCTTGGGTCGATCCGATGCGCGTTCGTGCGTGACAGGCACCTGGCGGGCGGATCGTTGAAGGATGGAGGCGATTTGTCTAGCCTTGCATGACGGCAGGCGGGCCGATCTTTGAAACGCGGACAGCGCCTGGAGTCCGACAGTACGGCGAAGAGGTGGATGGAATCGTGGGGAACGAACGGATTGCCGGCGCATCGAGCATCAGCAAAGCCTTCTCGATCCTTGATCTGTTCAGCGCTGAGCGGCCAATCTACACTGCCGACGAGATCACCGCCGCCCTCGGGTGCAGCCGCCCCCAAGGCTACCGATATATTCGCGACCTGTGTCAGGCAGGCTTCCTTATCAGGTCGGCTTCCGCATATCGTCTCGGAGCGCGCGCGATCGAGCTCGACTATATCGTTCGTCAGAGCGATCCGTTGTTGCGCGCCGCAGGTCAGACAATGCGGGAGATCTGCGAAGAAAGCGGCTGCGATGTCTTGCTGACAAGTCTGGTTGGCGATCGCATCATCACGATCCACCACGAGCGCGGTACCGACCCAACCACCGTGAGCTATAGCCGTGGCCGGGTGCTGCCGCGCTTCAGTGGAGCGGGTTCCAAGGCCATTGTCGCCGCGCTTCCGCTCGGTCAACAACGCTCATTCTTCCATCAATTCCTGCCGCTGGAGAGCCACTCCTCGCTGGGGAGCACCTGGGAAGAGGCGCGAATCGCACTGAAGGATATCAAGCGACGCGGGATCGCAATCTCGGAGGGCGAACTTGAGCCTGAAAATGTGGGGATCGCGGCAGCGATCCCGGTCGAAGCGTCAGGAACCTATTCGAGCCTGGTGCTTGTTGTGGGCGCGGCGCGATATCGGACGACCGATCCGACATCGATCGCGCGCCTGGTCAAGGCGGCCGCCCTTCGGGTCGCAGACCAATTACGCGCGGCGCCACTGCCGCAGATCGCCATCCGCTCGGCCGGATAGACGGATGCCGCGACATGCCGAGGGCGCCCGGCAAGAGTTCGCAATTTGCTATATTCTCACAATGAGATCCTTTGTCTATTGACGCCCTGCCTTATCGGCTATTATAAAACGGCATTGTCTCACTATGTGAGTAAATATTGCCGGTCGGTGTTAACTGACGGCGGGTGGATCGAGGATGTGACGCGAGAGGCTGGCCACCGCGGCGCTGCTGTGCTCCCGGACAGCGCAAGGCTGTTCGTTCGTCCCCGCATTTGCCCGCAGTTTCGCTTGCCGAAGAGGCAGGATGCATCGCGCTCAACAGAGACCATCAGTCAGGCAGGTGACCAAATGACAAAGGAAACGCCGACGAGTACCGACGATCTCGCATCTCAACTGCAACTGCTCCTGGACGAGCGGGAGATAACACGTCTTCTCCTGGCTCTTTCCCGAACGGTTGACCAGAAGGACTTCATCGGTCTCGCCTCGCTATACGCGGTCGACGGAGCGCTCATCACGCCGCGCGGCACGCACCGCGGCCGCGCCGGCCTTGCCGAATTCGTCGCCAAGGACATCGGGCATTACGCGGCGCTGCATCATATCAGCGCCGCGCATGACATCAATATCCATCCCGGCGCAGAAACGGCGTCCGCGCGGATGACGCTGCATGCCACGCATGTCAGCGATTCTGCCGCGATGGCGTTCGATACCGTCGGCGGGTTCTACGATTTCCAGCTCATTCGGGAGGATGGCCAGTGGCGCATCAAGGAGAACCGAATTCACCCGCAATGGCATTTCGAGGTGCCTGGCAGGACGCCTGTCACCCATCCCGGCAACGAGCGCTAGCGGCGACCTCTTCGCGGCCTGGGCTGGCCGTCGCGGCGTGAGCAGAGTTCCAATCCCAGCGCGTGAAGTGAGAATGCCATGACCCTGAGATCGCTCGTCAGATGCGGAGCGCTGATAACGATGGAGCCGCATTCGGGTCCGATCGGCCCTGGCGCCATATTGATCGATCAGGGCCGCATCGTTGATGTGGGGAGGGAGCTCCATGCCCCCGACGCCAGCGTCATCGATGCAAGCGATATGATCGTGCTGCCAGGCTTCGTCGATACGCATCGGCACACATGGCAGTCGTGCCTGCGCCATCGATGCGTCGACATCCACCCGACCGTACAGTATTTTCAAGAAATGATGTTCAAGCGCGGGCCGCGCTACAGGCCCGAGGACGTCTGGATCGGCAACTATCTTGGCGCGATCAGCGCACTGGAGTCGGGCATAACGACCATGCTTGATTGGTCGCAGGTCCAGAACTCTCCTGAGCATTCGGACGCAGCAATCGACGCGCTTCGGCAGTCCGGCATCCGCGCGGTATTCGGCCATGGCTGGTCCCTCACCGACCCGAACTACCGGGCCGCCGGGAGCACACTCGGCCACCCGAGAGACATCGTGCGCCTCCGCCGTGAGCATTTCGCATCGGACGATGCGTTGCTGACGCTGGTAATGGCGGGGCGGGGCCCCGAAATCGCCGACACGGCGACCTGGCAGGCGGATCTGGCGCTCGCGCGCGAGCTTGGCATCCGGTCCAGCATCCACATGGGCGCGCATGCCTTTAATGGCGCGAAACGCGGCATCGCCGCGATGAACGACCATGCGCTCCTTGGGCCCGATCTGACATTTGTCCATTGCAACTCGAATGGCGACGATGAGATCCAGATGATCGCTGACCACGGCGTGACGGTATCGCTTGGTGTCAATGTTGAGATGAATTCCATCGGGATCGGCGATATCCCGCTGGATCGCTTCCTGTCGGTCGGCGTTCGCCCCAGTCTCAGCGGCGACACGGAGACGCTTGGGAGCGCCGACATGTTCAGCCAGATGCGATCGGCGCTGGCTTTCTACCGGTCCTTTGTCGGCGGCGGCCATTCGAGAGCGAAGAATGCGCCGGAAACCATCACGACCGACGATGTCCTGGAATTCGCAACGGTTCAGGGCGCCAAGGCGAACGGACTCCTTCACAAAGTGGGAACGATCGCCGTCGGGAAATCGGCCGACATCATCATGCTGCGGATGGGAGACCTCAACCTGATGCCAGTCATCGACCCGGTAGCTTCCGTGGTCTCGGGCGCCCATGCGGGTAACGTCGACACGGTCATGGTGGCGGGCCGGGTGCTCAAGAAGGACGGGAAAATGGTCGGTGTCGACGTTGCGGACGTCAGGCGGCGCGCGACGGAATCCCAGAAGTTCATTTTGCAGGATTGAGCTTCTTTTTTTGGCGGAACCTTTCGAAAACGACATGCCGGGAGCGAGCCATGCGGATTGAGGCCGATCTACCCTATGCCAGGACAGGCGGTCACGACCTGTGCCTGGACCTCTACTACCCCGAAAGCGGAGCGCGTGAAGGCGAGGGCCCTGAACGCAATGGCGTTGTTCCCGTCATTCTCTATTTGCACGGCGGCGGGTGGGCGCGAGGTGACAAGCGCGACTTCGTGGAGGCGCGGCTCCACAAGGTCGTGGAGCGCGGGATCGCTGTGGCCTCGGCGAACTATCGCCTGCTGCCGGACGATCTTCACCCCGCTCAGATCCATGACGCCAAGGCCGCTGTCCGCTGGCTGCGCGCCAACGGCGCGGCCAGAGGGCTCGAGACCTCGCGCATCGGAGCCTGGGGAGCGTCGGCCGGCGGCTATCTGGCGACGATGCTGGGGCTGACCGCCGGCGACAGCGACCTCGAAGGCGACCTCGGCCCACATTGCGGAGTGTCGAGCGCCGTCCAGGCGGTGGTGACGTGGTTCGCACCCTTCGATCTGGTCGGGACGAGCCGCCGGTCGTGGCTCGAACGGCAGGCGGCGTCGCGCGTCTATGCACCGGCATTGTTCGGACGTGAAGAGATCGAACGCGGCGATGCGATAATCGACGCGGCCGATCCCTGCCGGCGTGTCCACGCCGCAGCACCCCCTTTCCTGATCGCGCATGGCGACAGCGACCGCATCGTTCCGATGAGCGAAAGCCTGCAGATGCATAACGCCCTTGCGCGCGAGAACGTGGACGCGACGCTTTGCCTGATCGCCGCCGCCGGTCACGAGGACGACCGGTTTCATAGCCGCTCCAACCTGGCGATGACCGCCGCCTGGATCAAGGCGATGTTGAGTCGATCATAGTTCGCCCTCAGTCGGCGGCTGTGAAGCCCGGCGACAGAGGTCGGAAGGCCTTCGAGCGACTCCCCCGGTTCGGCAATGACGGCGCATGCCAATTGATCGTGGCGCCACGTCGCTTCCAGGCGAACGATTGCCGTCACGCGCTTTGTCGCCGCTTGCACCGCTGGCTCTACGGAATGGCCGAAGTGCCAAACCGAGCCGGCCTCTGATAAATGTTCAAAATATCATAATATGCAACAAAACGTATTGCGTCCGTTAGTTGCTAGCGATATTGATCGTCACAATCGCACAAGACGAGAAAATTGGGAGAGATGAGGATGGGCACGGGAAGCTTGAGGACAACCGGCGCTCTGCGCCTTCTCCTGATCGCCGGCGCGAGCGTCGCCGCGATTCAGTCTGCCGCGGCGCAGGAAGCGGCGACAGAGTCCGCCATCGCAGTGCCGGTCGCGACGGGCGACGAGAAGGCGGGCGTGGGGGACATCATCGTCACGGCGCGACGGCGCTCGGAGAATCTGCAAAAGTCTTCGCTGGCAATCGATGTCGTCAGTGGCAATGACCTCGCCCGCGCCGGCATCACCAACGCAACCGATCTGAACCGCGTCGCACCTACGGTCCTGATCGGGCAGACCGGCAGCTTCACGCAGGTCTATGTCCGCGGCGTCGGGACGAGTTCGGCGAATCAGTTCGGCGACCCGTCAGTGACGTTCAACGAGGACGGGGTGGTGATCGATCGTCCCAACATGATCGGTCCGGTCTTCTACGACATCGCGCGGGTCGAAGTGCTGAAGGGCCCGCAGGGCACGCTTTATGGCCGCAACGCGACCGGTGGGGCGGTCAACGTCATCACGGTTGCTCCGACGCAGACTTTTGGCGGTTTCGCCAGCGGGCAATATGGCAACTACAACAATTATATCCTGACCGGCGCGCTCAACGTGCCGTTCAGCGATACGCTGGCCGTCCGCGCTTCCGGCCAGTTCCAGGGCCACGAATCCTTCCTGAGCGGTGGCTATCCTGTCGGCAGCCATTACCGGGCCACGCGCAGCAAGGCGGGTCGTCTTCAGATGATGTGGCGCCCCACATCGGACATCTCGCTGCGGTTGATCGGCGAGGCCTCGCACGAAGGCGGGCCGGCTGACAATTTCGTACTGACCAATCCGAACGAACCGAACAGCGACCCATGGCTGGGCGCGTTCAATCCTGAAGCCAACGCCATCATCACCGCTGCGGCGCCACTCCAGATCCTGCTGCGCTCGGATGACAGCAACATCGACAAGGACCTGTGGAACGTGGGGGCGGAACTGAACTGGAATCTCGGCTTCGCCACGTTGACCGTGCAGCCCGCTTATCGCGACCTGACGCTGCACGCCACGTCCTATGGCGGTGGCCTCAAACTCGTCTATGACGAGAAGTCGAAGCAGACGAGCGTTGAAACGCGCCTCGCCCATGACGGCGCGTCCCTGAAATGGCTGGTGGGCGCGTTCTACTTCAACAACGACCGTACCGTTAGAAACTTCATCGACTCAAATCCGGTTTCGCAGCGCGCGCTGCAGGTTTTCCCGGAGATCGGCAGCGAGAGCTATGCGTTCTTTGCCGACAGCACCGTCTCGCTGGACCCTTCGCTGCGTTTGCTTGGCGGCATTCGCTATACGCATGAGCGCAAGATCGTGCAGGGCGTGCGAACCGATCTCGACAACACCCCGACCAACAACTTCGTCCTGAACGACTATGCCACGTACAATGAGGTGACGTGGCGCGGCGGCATGGAGTTCGACGTCGCGCCCCAGTCCATGGCTTATGCGACGGTGTCGACGGGCTTCAAATCCGGAGGCTTCTACACGGCGATCTCTCCCGGAAACGACTACAAGCCCGAACATCTCACCGCCTATACGCTCGGCATCCGGAATCGCTTTCTCGACAACAAGCTGCAAATCAACCTCGAAGGCTTTTACTGGAAGTACAAGGATAACCAGCAGAGTGCGATCGGCTTCGACGGGCAGGGCAATATCGCCTTCGTTACGTATAACGCCGGTAACGCGACGCTGTACGGCTTGTCCGCTGACATCGTGGCGCGTGTTTCAACCGCGGACACGCTGACGCTGAACGCTGAATACAACCACTCTCGGTATGACAGCTTTTCCTATGTGGTGCCCTTCATCTTCAACCCGGCCTCGACAGGCTGCTCGGTTGGACCGATTTTCGCGCCTCCGGCCGGCGGCCTCAATCGCCGCATCGTCGACTGTTCGGGCTTTCCCCTGCCACGCGCCCCTAAATTCGTCGCCCGCGGCGGCTACGCGCATGTCTTCAGGCTCGATGACGGGTCCACGGTCACGGCCAATGCGGTTGGAAACTATCAATCGAGCAAATATCTCTCGATCGATTATGTGCCGGCGGCGCTCGCCAAACGCACCTTCACGGCCGACTTCGACCTGGACTTCGTATCGTCCAACAAGCGCTTCTCGGTCGGTGCCTTCGTCCATAACCTCACGAACGAGGCGGTCTATACGAGTGGCGGTGAGCACCAGCAGATCGCCAATGTCTATTATGCGTCGATCAACCCGCCGCGAACCTATGGCGTGCGGGGGCAGTTCAGCTTTTGAAGGATGCCCGGGCGACGGGTCGCGCCATCGCCCGGCTTCGACAGGCCAATGACATGATCCGATATCCATCCACCGCGACCTTGCCCGAAAGGGGCCAATCATGAGGTTCGGCGTCCTGCTCGACAGGAGAAGCGCCGGCACTCGAGGCCTGTGCGAGCGCATGGCCGCACAGGCGTGAGGATCAACCGGAGCCAGCTCGACCGGTTGCGTGACCGTGCCCGGCAGGATGTCGAGGCAGGGCTTGAGCATGGCGGGGTGGAGGGTTGCACATTCGCCATCGGCCACCGGGGCGAAGTCCTTTGGGAAGAAGGGTTCGGCGCCGCACGTGCCGACACGCCGATCCTGCTGCTGTCGATCACCAAGACCGTCGTCGAGGCGGCATTGTGGGCGCTTTTCGGAAAGGGTCTGAGCCCCGAAACACCGGTGGTGGAGATCATCCCGGAGTTCATGGGCGGCACGCAGCCGGGCATCACGATCGCCATGATCGAGACGCATCTTGGTGGGTTCGCCTGGCACCGGATGGACCATGCCGAGATGGTTGATCGCGCTTCGCGCCTCGCTGCCTTCTCCGGGTGGCGGCTCGATCGAGCACCCGGATTCTACGAATACAACCCGGTCAATGGTGGCTGGGTGCTCGCCGAGATCATCGAACGCGTGTCGGGCGAGGACTATCGCGTTTTCCTCAGGACGCGCGTGCTCGAGCCGCTGGGTCTTGCCGGAGTCGGCGGCGTCAGTCTCGGCGAACCGGTATCGGAGCAGGAGCGCGTGCTGCTCCACCGCAACTACATGTCGGGATATACGCCGGATCCCGCGCTCCGGATGCCCATGGCGCACGGCCTGGATACCAGAGCCGGGCTGGCATTGGGGATGCCGGGGGCTGGCGGCGTCGGGACGGCGGCCGGTGTGGCGCGCCTGTACCAGGCGTATCTGCATAATCCGTCGGGTCTGTGGGACGCTGGCATCCTGGCCGACGCACGCGACCGCGTTCGCGTCGAGGCACCGGATGCCGCCGGACGACCGATGCGACGGAGTCTCTCCTTCGTTCATGCGGGCAATGCAAACGCGCGCTATGGCGAGCGTACCTTTTTTGGTCCGAACGTGTCGGATCGGGCTTTCGGGCATCAAGGGCAGGGCGGTCAGATTGCCTGGGCCGATCCCGCCACCGGCCTGTCCTTTGCCTATCTCACGAATACCGTCGTGTTTCCGCCGGGCGGCTGCTTTCATCCAAGAGCGAGAACCCTTTCCGCTTTGGCGGCAAATATTCTTGCATGACGATACTGTTGATATTTTGCTGCCGATATGAGTGATTTTCTGCCTTTATAGTCTCGTAAAATGAGATAATATAAATTATGTAATAGCCCGCCACCAGTGCGGCGGCGTTAGGCAGTCCCAAGTCGCCGTTGCGCGGTGCGGGACGAACGAGGAGCCAAGGTCTGATGTGTGAATTCGACGCTGACGTGGTGATTTCCGGTGCCGGTCCATCTGGCCTGATCGTGGGCGCCGAAGCCGCGCTTGGGGGCGCCAAGGTCCTGATTCTCGAGAAGCGCAACGGCCCGACCTGGTCCCGCGCCGGAACGCTGGCCCCACGGGTGATGGAAATCTTTGCTTCGCGGGGCATTGCGGATGTGTTCGTCAAACGTGCCCTTGAACTGCACTCAGACCCCTATTCCCGCGACGGCATCTGGGCAGGGCTTCCGCGTGGCAGCAGGGCGAATATCGACAGCGATTATCCTTACGTGATGATGTTTCCGCAGCTCGAGACTGAAAGAATCCTGGCGGAGCATTTTCGTTCGCTGGGCGGCGACATCCGGTTGAATTCAGAGGTTGCGGGCGTTGAACAGGACGCCGACGGTGTAACGGTCACGTACAATGATGAAGGCGGCGAGAAGCAGGTTCGCGGTCGATACCTTGTCGGTGCCGATGGTAATCGCAGCGCCGTCCGGGAGGCGGCCGGCATCACGCGGACAGGCACGCCTGCCAGGCGCGTAGCGGTAAACGTCGACGCGTTCGTGGAAAATCCTTACGACAAGCCGCTCACCGTCTCGCATAATGAGAACGGCTGGGCGATGACTTATCCTCTACGAAACGGCGTAACGCGGTTCGCCTTCATCGACGCAGCGACGATGAACGAGACTCCTGACCGGCCCCTGGAGTTGGAGGATGCCAAAGCCATGCTGCGGCGCGTGCATGGCACGGACTACGGCATCACCAAGGTCGACGCGATAAATCGTTTTCACGATGCGCTTTATATGGCTGATCGCATTCGCGATGGACGGATTTTTCTGGTCGGCGAGTCGGTGCGGGTACACTATCCAGCCTCGGGCGTAGGCATGAATTTCTGTATCCAGGACGGCTTTAATCTTGGGTGGAAACTTGCTGCCGCAGTGACCGGCCGAGCGCGTGATGGGCTTCTTGATACATATGTCACGGAGCGCATACCGGAAATCAAAGCATTGCTCGATCAGGTTCAAGTTCAAACCGCGATACAATTTGGCTTCGACCCGGAACATATCGCGCTGAAAGACTTTATCGAGCATCAGGTTCTGTCGAGTCCTGATATCAGCAGGAAGATATCCGAATATCTTTCCGGTCTGACTGCGCACTACCCGTCGCCTGAGGGGAGCGCGGAAATCGTCGGGCAGCGGCTGGCAAATCTTACGGTGACGAACACAGCGGGGGGCGAGGCCAATATCTTCGAGCTTCTTCGCGGGCAGGATTTCCTGCTGATTGACCTGACCGGCAGGGCGGAGCTTCCCGCGGTCGATCCAGCCATGCGGCTGAAGGTGGCGGCGGCTGAAACCGGCGATCGTGCGGCGCTTGCCGGTCTGTCGACGCTCCTCATTCGCCCGGACGGCCATGTCGCCTGGGCAAGTGACCGCGCGCTCGATGAACATCGGCCAGAGGCGGAGATCCGTGAATGGCTGAACCTGACATCCGATCGACCGGTCCTCCTCGCTTCCGCAGCGACCGTGGCAGCCTGAGCGCGTGAACGTCCGTCCGGAGATGCGTTTGGCCGTGCCGGCTGCTGCAGGAAGCCCCGGCCCCGCGGATGGGGCGCGGGCGCGCTCAGCCAATCCCTATGTCACGCTCGGCATCGCCATGATCGCGGCCATGTTCGATGGTTATGACGGCCAGGTGATAGGCTTTCTGGCGCCGGCGATCGGCAAGGACTGGTCGTTGCCCAGGTCAGAGTTCGGCGTGATCTTCTCTGTTGGTCTCGTCGGTCTCATTCTGGGTGCCATGCTTGTCGCTCCCCTGGCCGATCGGCTCGGTCGGCGCGCGATTGCCATAGCGGGAGCGACTGTCGCGGCCGCCTTCACGTTGCTCAGTGTCTTCGCGGCCAACCCCACGCAGCTCGCACTGCTCCGCCTGATGACGGGAATCGGTCTCGGCACGCTGATGCCGATCCTTGTCACGATCGTCCACGAGGCGGCGCCGCCGCGCCGAAGCGGGATCTTCGTCACCTTCCTGGTGACAGCTTTCCCCTTCGGAAGCGCGCTCGGTGGTTTTCTCGTTGCCTGGGGGCTGCAGCATGGCGGATGGCGTGACATCTTCCTCGCCTCTGGCCTGGCTGCCTCATTCTACCCGATCCTGTTCTACGCGTTCCTTTGGCCTGCACCGCTGCCGCCGCGTGCTGCAGACGCCCCCGCGAGGAAGATGACCGTCACCGGACTGTTTCGCGGTACATGGTGGCGGCCAACGATCCTGCTCTGGATACTCTTCTTCACATCGCTCCTGAACATCTACACGCTGGCCGCCTGGATGCCGCTGCTCCTGGAACGGGGCGGTCTCGGTACAGTGGAGGCAGTGCGCTACGCGTCCATCCTGGGTGTCGGCGGAACGATCGGTGGCATATTGCTCGGCGTCGCAGCGGAACGGCTCGGTGGCATGGTGCTGGCAATTGCCTATGTCGTGGCCGCCGCCGCCCTTATCGGGATCGGGCTGACTGGCGGATTCGGGATGATCTTGACGGCGTTGATAGCGACTGTCGGCGTCGCGATCGTCGGCGGCCATGTCGGCAACAGCGTGTTGGCGGCTCGCATCTATCCGGCATCGATGAACGCGACCGGCGTGGGCTGGGCGCAGGGCCTGGGCCGCGTCGGATGCGTGGTCGGTCCCATGGCGGTCGGCGCGGCCGTGGCGGCCAATGCCACCAACACCAGCATCTTCCTTGCCAGTGCGACAGTCGCCGTGGCGGCCGCGCTCGCGGCCTTCGGGCTGGCCGTCCAGGCACGAGGCAATACATGATTGCCTCTCCCGTCTATCCGCATGATTTCTACTCGGACGCGTTCATCCCCGACCCTTATCCACATTATCGTGAGATGCGCGACCTGGCTGCGGTCGTCCATCTACCACAGAAGCAATCGGATCTGGTACGCGCCAATTCCTGGTTGATCCCGGCGGGGCTGCAGGAGGCGATGCGGCTCGAGACTCCGATCCGCGCCTTCAGCCGGGTGGCGGCGGAGGACACGGCGGTGGGTGGCGTGACGCTCCGCCGGGATGCTCGGTGCTGCTCGTCTACGCCTCCGCCAATCGCGACGAACGGCGATGGGAGTAGGCGGAGCGCTTCAATATCCACCGAAGCCGCAACAGGAGCGGCTCGGGTTCGGGGCGGGCGTAGATATGCGCGCGGGCATGCACCTCGCCCGGCTCGAAATGCTGTGCCCGTTCGAAGTATTCGTGCGCCGGATCGTCCGGTTCCAGATCGGGAAGATCGAACGCACGCCGCACCAATTGCTGCGCAGCATGGACCGAGTGGCGGTCCGCATCGTCGAAGCGAGCTGAACGGCGAAATCCGTCGGTCGCGGAAAAGCCATGGCAAGAAGAGGTACGGAGATCCACATGATCGATAAGCCGGGCGCGAGGTTTTCCCATGGCACGGTAGAGGTGTTCGGTCACGAGGTTGGTCATGCGAGTGCCGGCAAGGGGATCGACACGCTGGTCATCTGCCCGGGTTCCGCCGGATCCGATGTGAGCTGGGCCAAGGACATGCTCGCGGAACGGATGCGGGTCGTCGAGCTCAATCCGCCGGGATGGGGCGGAACACCGCCGCTCTCGCACAAGATCGATCAGCGTGATCTTGCCGTCGTGCTGGCTGCGGCGGTCGAGTCACTGGGCATCGATCGCTACCATCTTCACGGCGCGTCGATGGGCGGCGTGACCGCGCTGTGGCTCGCCGCGCAGTTTCCCGAGCGCGTTCGAAGCCTCTCGCTGGAAGGCGGGATGAATTTCGTTCGCCCCGAGAATCTGGTCAGCCTGGAGAACGCAAAGGCGCTCGCCGACATGGTCGCCCGGAACGACCCCGAGGGAAGTGGATATCCGCGCGCCGCGCCGCATCCACGCAAACCCTGGTCGGACGATGAATATATCCGCGGGCAGATGCGCAAGCGCATCCCGATGATGCGCCGGATAACGAACCTCCATGAAGGCGAGCTCGAGCGGCGCGTGCGCGGGCTCGGCCTGCCCATCCTGGTCCTGCTGGGCGATCATGATGAGCTGCTCCGTCCCAATCACCTCGACCGCTGGCACGAAGTCTGCCCCGCCGCCTCGACAATGCTGGTGGAAGGCGGTGCCCACGACCTGCAGAACACCGAGCCGGAAAAGTTGACCCAGGCCCTGCTGGCGCTGCACGCCGCCGCCGGGCCGGTGCGTTAGCATGGCCGGATCTCCTCCTCTTGCCGGCCTCAAGGTGCTGGAACTCGCGCGCATTCTCGCAGGCCCTTGGGCTGGCCAGGTGTTGGCAGATCTCGGTGCCGAGGTGATCAAGGTCGAAAGCCCGGCAGGCGACGACACGAGGACATGGGGGCCGCCTTTCGTTTCCAACCCGGACGGGAGCCGCGATGCGGCCTATTACCACGCGTGCAATCGCGGGAAATCGTCCGTTGTGATCGATTTTGCCACGCCTCAGGGTCAGTCCGAGGTTCGACGGCTGGCAGCGGAATGCGACGTCCTGATCGAGAATTTCAAGGTCGGCGGACTTGCGAAATATGGTCTCGACTATGCTGCACTGTCGGCGCTCAACCCGCGCCTCATCTATTGCTCGATCACCGGCTTCGGCCAGGACGGCCCCTACGCCTCGCGTCCGGGGTATGATTTCGTCGTCCAGGGCCTGAGCGGGATGATGGACCTCACCGGCGAACCCGACGGGGCGCCGCAGCGTACCGGCGTCGCGATGGCTGATATCACCACCGGTCTCTACGCGGTGATCGCCATCCAGGCTGCACTGATCCACCGCGCGGTATCCGGACGCGGCCAGCACATCGACCTGGCGTTGTTCGACACGATGATCGGCATCCTTGCCAATCAGGCCGCGAATTACTTCGCCAGCGGCGTCACGCCCCCGCGCGCGGGAAACGCGCACATGAATGTATCGCCCTATGCAGTCTTTCCGACCAGTGACGGCTGGATCATCCTGGCGGTGGGGAATGACGGCCAGTTCCGGCGCTTCTGCGCCGTCGTAGGCCTCGCCGACGAGGCAGGTGACCCGCGTTTCGCTACCAATGCCGGGCGGATCGACAATCGTGCGCCCCTGTTCGCTGCAATCGAGTCAGCGACAAGATGCTTCCCCCGTGACGATCTGCTCGAAAAGCTCGCGGCATCCGGCGTGCCGGCCGGCCCGATCAATACGGTCGAGCAGGCGCTGAACCACCCGCAGGTGATTGCGCGCAAGATGGTCGTCCCCGGCGTACGTATCGCCGGATTGCGCACGCCAATCCGATTTTCGGACTCGGCGCTCGTGCTCGGACGTCCTGCGCCGCGGCTGGGCGAGCGCCAGTGATCCACTCAGGGTAGCGCGCCATGGGCCACATCGCCGCGTCGGAGCAGGACATCCTCTCCAACTACAAGCTGCTGACGGGCCTGGTCGTACCGCGCCCCATCGCCTGGGTGACGACGCTCGGCGAAGCCGGACAGGTCAATCTTGCGCCGTTCAGCGCCTTCACCTTCCTGTCATCGGCGCCCCCGATCATCGGCATCGGCATTGGCGGGCACAAGGATACGGCGGTCAACATCGCGCGCACGGGCGAGTTCGTCGTCCATATCGCCAGCATGGCCTTTCTCGAACCGCTGCATCAAAGCTCGATCGAACATCCGCCGGAGGTCAGCGAGGTCGATCTTCTGGGGCTCGCGACGGTTCCCAGCCGGATGGTCGCGGTGCCGACGCTCGCGGGTATTCCCGCAGCACTCGAATGCAAGCTTCACAGGGTCAGTGATTATGGCCGGCTCAACGCCAAGTTCATCGCCGGCGAGGTCGTCAGCTTCTTTGTACGCGACGACCTCCTGCGCGAAGGGAAAGTGCAGACGAGCGAGCTCGATCCTCTCGCCCGGCTGGCGGGTCCGAGTTACAGCGGTATCGGCGAGCCGATCGTCAAACAACCACTCAACCCGCCACCTCGGGAACGCCCTGACCCGGCCATCGCGCCAGCTGCGCGGACCCGCGGAATCAGCCGTCGCACCACGCCATGATGCGACGCGTCGATCCCGACCTTTCATGCCGAGGTGGAGAAATCCAGGGGGACATATGCAGAAGATCATGATCGGCGTCGGCGCCGCAGCGTTCAACTTTCTTCCAGTCTTCCTCGCGCAACATCTGGGCTACTTCGCCGAACTGGGGATTGGGGTCGATGTGAGGCGCACCGGTTCCACCGATGCTGCGACAAAGGCTCTTCTGGGTGGCGAGATAGCTCTTGGCACCCTGTCTGGGCTTTGCGTTGGGTGACCATATCATTCTCGAGCGTACCGAGTTGCACCACGCTGCCGGCTTCACCTGCCAGCTGAGGTAAGATCGGGGCGGCTACATTGGCGATGAGTTGTTTGACGTCAAGACGCTGGACCAACCCGAGCAAACGCGCTCCCGTAGAGAACTTGGCCCAGGTGCTTACCTCCAGCTGACGGCGAATTATGCGCCATCAAAGAGGGGATCAAAACATCTAGGTGAAGTTGATGGCACCGGGGGCTCGAACCTCGAGGAGTTCGCGCTGGCGACCCGCGGATTCCCGGAAGTGCTGGATTGTTTCGTGCTGTGGGGGAACCGTGGCCTTCATGCTCCGCATCGTCGCGGGGGATATCGAAGCCTGTGAGAAATCCTTCTTCCAAAGGCTGTCGCGGGAGCCCGGTGTCCAGGATATCAATTCTATGGTCGGCTTTTCCGAGATCAAATCGACGACCGAGTTCCCGCTTGATGTCTGGGATGGTTCACCTGCTCCGCGGCGGCCCGGCATGTCAGCGGGCGGGCTGTGCGCCCACGGGTTTCATCAGGCCGCGGGACTGCAACCACCAGATGAACTCGTCGAACCAATGGTCGCTGCTCGCGCCCTGCTGCGTCATGCCGAAGCCGTGCCCGCCGCGCTCGTAGATATGCAGTTCGGCAGATCGGCCGGCCGCCTTCCAGGCATCGTATAACGAGACGGGGTCGTTTGGCAGGAATTCGTCGTTCGCGGCCGTGGCGATAAAGGCCGGGGGCGCGTCTTTGGGAACCGGCGTGCGCAGGGCGCCATAGATCACACCGACAAAGTCGGGGCGCCCTGCCGGGTCGCCGATGGCGACGTCGACGGCGGCGAAGGCACCGGCGGAAAATCCGATGAATCCGACGCGCAAGGGGTCCAGGCCCCAGCCCGCCGCCCTGTCGCGCACGATCCGTACCGCTCGCGCGGCATCCTTTACGGCGCGTTCCTCGCCGGCAAAGCGGGGCAGTTCCGAGGCGCTCGCGTCCATCGCGCGCGCCATCACGCCGCCCATCGCCTTCATATGCTCCGCCTGCATTTCAATGGGGTCGGCGGGCGTCTGCGACAGGCGGTATTTAAGGACGAAGGCGGTGATCCCCTGCTGCGCGAGCCGCCGGGCGACCGCGGTTCCCTCATTATCGTAGACCAGCGTCACGAACCCGCCGCCGGGGGCGACGATAACGGCGATGCCATTGGCCGTGCCGGGGGCGGGCTTGAAGATTTCCAGCGTCGGTTCGCTGACGTTGCGAATGTTGATCTGGCCGTTCTTCTGCAGATCTTCGCGTATCTCGGGGACGGGGAGCGGGGTAATGGTTCCCTTCGGATATAGGGGCAGGATTTCGGAGACGCTCGCCGGGGTGGCCGGTTGCGCCGTCGCGACCGCGCTGCTCGCCACCAGGGCCGCAAAACCCGCGCACAGTATCGCGCTCTTGTGCCGTGTCATCATGCTCACCCTTCTCGTAATCAGTTGGTTGCCCGAGCCCGGCCATCATCGTCGAAGCGATGGATGGAGGCCGGATCCACGGAAAAGGAGATCGCTTCTCCGGGGTGGGTCGACACGTCTTCGGAGCAGCGGGCCGTCAGCATCGGTCCGTCCGGCAACTCGGCGTGGATAAGGGCCTCGTTTCCGAGATGCTCGACTGTGCGCACCACGCCCTCCAACATCCCGCTGTCCGCGATCTTCAGATGTTCCGGCCGGATGCCGATGGTCGCAGCGCCATGGGCCGCCGCGGGCGGCCCGATGAGGAAGTTCATGCGTGGCGAGCCGATGAAACCAGCCACGAAAAGGTTCGCTGGCCGGCGATAGATATCGAGCGGCGTGCCGACCTGTTCGATCCGGCCGTTGCGAAACACCACGATCTGGTCAGCCATGGTCATCGCCTCGGCCTGGTCATGGGTGACGTAGACGGCGGTGATGCCGAGCTCCTGCTGGAGCCGCCGTATCTCGAAGCGCATCTGCCCACGCAGCGCTGCATCGAGGTTCGAGAGCGGTTCGTCGAAGAGAAAGGCCCTGGGCTGGCGGACGAGCGCCCGGCCGATCGCGACCCGCTGCCGCTGTCCGCCGGAAAGCGCGGCGGGCTTGCGATCGAGCAGCCTGTCCAGATCGAGCATCTTCGCGACGGTCCCCACCCGATCGGCGATCTCGGTCTTCGGCGCATGCGCGACCTTGAGGGCGAAGCCGAGATTGTCCCGGACGGTCATGTGCGGATAGAGCGCGTAGGACTGGAACACCATGGCGAGCCCGCGCGCGGCGGGTGCGGTGCGGGCCATGTCGACATCGTCGATCAGCAGGCGTCCCTCATCGATGTCCTCGAGGCCGGCGATCAGTCGGAGCAGGGTCGTCTTGCCGCACCCCGACGGGCCGACGAAGACGGTGAACCGCCCATTGGGGATGACGAGATCGATATTGTCGGTCGCAAGATGGTCGCCGAAGCGCTTGCTGACACCTTCAAGGATGATGGCGCTCATCGAGGTGAGTTTCTGCTGGTCATTTGACGGCTCCAAAGGTCAGGCCGCGGACGAGCTGGCGCTGGCAGAGCCAGCCGATCACGACCACCGGCGCGATCGACAGCATCGAGGCTGCGGAAAGCTTGGCCCAGAACAGGCCCTCGGGGCTTGAATAGGCGGCGATGAACGCGGTCAGCGGGGCCGCGTCGGTGCTGGTGACGTTGAGGCTCCAGAAGGACTCGTTCCATGCCAGCGTGAAGATCAGGAAGAAGGTCGAGGCGAGGCCCGGAAGCGCCATGGGCGCCAGGACACCAAAGATCTCCTGCCGGAGCGAGGCGCCGTCCATGCGCGCGGCCTCGAGGATTTCGGCCGGCACTTCCCGGAAGTTCGCATAGAGCGTCCAGGCCGCGATCGGCAGGTTGCCGGCGGCGAGCAGGAGGATCACGCCGAGATGCGTGTCGAGCAGGCCCCAGTCGCGATAGAAGAGGAAGATCGGGATGAGGGCTCCGACCGGCGGCATCATCTTGGTCGACAGCATCCAAAGGAGGAGGCCGCGCGTGCGTCGGGTCGGCGCGAAGGCCATCGCCCAGGCTGCGGGCACGCCGAGCAGCAACGCAAGGGCCGAGCCTCCGCCGGCGATGAGGACCGAGTTGCGGAGGGCGTCGCCATAATCGCCGCCGGTCAGGACCGCGCGATAATTGTCGAGCGTCCAGGAGAAACGCACGAAGCGCGGTGGAAAGGCGATCGCTTCGAGCTCAGGCTTGAAGCTCGTCACCAGCGCCCAGAGCAGCGGGAAGGCGATGAGGAGGGCGGCGCACCAGGCACAGACCGTCAGCAGGATCGAGGAGGAGAGCCGGTGGCGCATCAGGCCTCCAGTGAGCGGCCGACCGCCCGTACGAGGAAGAAGGCCAGGATGTTGGCGAAGATCACCGCGACGAGGCCAGCGGCGGATGCCGCGCCGACATCATATTGCAGCATGACCTGCGAATAGATGAGGAAGGCGAGGTTGCTGCTCGCCCGCCCGCCGCCGGTTGTCACGAAGATCTCGGCGAAGACGCTGAGCAGGAAGATCGTCTCCATCATCAGCACGATCGCCATCGGCCGCGCGAGATGCGGCAGCAGGAGATAGCGGAAGATCGCGAGCGACGAGGCTCCGTCCAGTTCAGCCGCTTCGCGTTGCTCGCGGTCGAAGGACTGGAGCGAGGTGAGCAGGATCAGACAGGCGAAGGGGAGCCATTGCCACGCGACGATCAGCCCGATCGACGTCAGCGGCGCGCTGGCGAACCAGTCGATCGCCGGTACCCCGAACAGCGACGCGACCCAGCCGAAGAAGCCGGTGACCGGCTGCATCAGCAGGTTCTTCCAGATCAGCGCGGCGACCGGCGGCATCACGAAAAAGGGCGAGATGACGAGCAGGCGCAATACCCCCCGCCCGATCACCGCGCGCTCGATCAGCAGCGCGATCGCCAGCCCGAGCCCGATGCTGATGACGAGCACGAGACCGATCAGCAGCAGCGTGTTGCCGAGCGCGGGCAGAAAGCCGGGATCGGTCAGCAGCTTCGCGTAGTTGGCGAGCCCGACGAAGCGGTGCGGACCGGCCGCGAGCAGTCGATAGTCGATGAGCGAGAAGCGAAGCGTCGCGATGAACGGCAGGACCGAGCAGGCGAGGAGCATGACGACCGCCGGCGCGACGAGCAGGCGCCCCTGTCCGCGGAGATAGGATCGGCTCGCGCCAGTTGCGGCGGGGGAGGTGCTCACTGGTAATAGCCTGCCGCGGCCATTTGCCGCCTGGTCGCGGCCTGTGCCTCCGCGAGCGCCTCGTCCGGTGTCACCTGCCCGGCGACGGCGGCGGCGAATTGCTGCCCGACCTCGGTGCCGACGCCTTGCCATTCCGGGATCGCGGCATATTGGGCGCCGACATAGGGTACCGGCTTGACCGTCGGCGACAGGGTGTCGACCGAATTGATCGCGTTCAGCGTCGCGTCTGCGAAGGGCGCTACGCGGCGATAAGCGGGATTGGCGTAGAGCGAGGTGCGCGTGCCCGAGGGAACGGCCAGCCAGCCGAGGCGATGCGCGACGAGGTTCGCATAGGCGGGCCCCGCCGCCCAGCGGATGAACTCCTTCGCCGCCGCCGACTTGCGCGAACTGACCGGTATGGCGAGGCCCCAGGTCCACAACCAGGTCGCGGGCCGGCCGAGACCTTCATCCGGCGGCGGCGCAAAACCAACCTGGGTCGACACCTTCGACATTTTCGGATCGCTGAGAAAAGGCGCGGCGACGGTTGAGTCGAACCAGATGGCGCATTTCCCCTGCGCGAACATGGCGAGATTTTCGTTGAAGCCGTTGGCGACGGCCCCCGGCGGACCGTAGCTACGGAGCGCGCCGACATAGGTCGTGATCGTGGTGCGCCATTCGGGCGAATCGAACTGCGGGCGCCACTGCCGGTCGAACAGACGGGCGCCGTAGGAATTCGCCATGGCGGTGATGAGCGCCATATTCTCCCCCCAGCCGGCCTTGCCGCGCAGGCACAGGCCGTAGACGCCTTCGCCCGGGCGATTGAGCTTCGCCGCCGCCTGGATCAGGAATTCCCAGGTCGGGGTGGCGGGCATGGCGATGCCGGCTTTCCGGAACAGGTCCTTGCGATACATGGTGATCGCGCTCTCGCCGTTGAACGGCGCTGCGTAGGGATGCCTGTCATGGGTTAGGGCTGACCGCACGGGACCGATCAGATCCTCGGCCCGATAGGCCGGCCCGAGATCGTCGAGCGGGGCGAGCCAGTTGCGCTTCGCCCAGACCGGCACCTCATAGGGGCCGATCGTGACGACGTCATATTGGCCGCCGCGAATGGCGACGTCGGTGGTGACGCGCTGGCGCAGGATATTCGCCTCGAGCATCACCCATTTCAGCCTGATCGACGGATGGCTGGCCTCGAAATCATGGGTGAACGCTTTCAGACGCACCATGTCGCCGTCATTGACCGACGCGATGGTCAGCGTTGTGCGCGACGGGGCGCCGGGCGTGCAGCCCGCCAGCGCCAACAGCGACAATGTCACCCATCCCGACCGCATCCCCGCGAGCACCCTGCCTATATCTTGGCGGGACATACCCGCGATCCGTGCAGGATGTCGGATCAACCTTTCGCTATCCTGACAGCGCGCGAGCGGGGCTGACAGGGTATCGTCAGGTTCGATCGGCAAGAGGAGCGAGTCCCGCGAACGCCGCGGCGCCAGGACATCAGCCATGGGCGAGCGGATGCGAGGGGAGAGGACGGATGCACCTGGTGTGCGGGGAAGCGCTGTACGACCTGTTCGTAGACGACGGCGACCCCGGATCCGCCGAGGTCGTGCTGAAGGCGGTCGCCGGGGGCTCGCCCTTCAACGTAGCTGTCGGCATGGCGCGGCTCGGCGCGAAGGTCGGGTTCGCGAGCGACCTCGCGCGCGATTTCCTGGGCGAGCGGCTGGCCGCGCAGCTCGCCGCGGAAGGGGTGGCGGATTCGTTCCTGCGGCGTTCGGCCGCGACGACGGCGCTCGCCATCGTCGCCACGGACGGCCTCGGCCAGCCGGGCTATAGTTTCACCGGGCTCGATACGGCGGTCTATTGCCCGGCGGAGGTGGCGATCGAGCAGGCCGGGCAGGAGATACGCGGCATCCATATGGGATCGATCGCCATTGTACTCCCGAACTCCGCGGGCGCGCTGGTCGATCTCGCGCGGTGCTTCGCTGATCGGGCGCTGATCAGCCTCGACCCCAATGTCCGACTCTCGATCGTTCCCGAGCCTGCCAACTGGTATCGCGCGACCGAGGCGCTCCGGCCCCATTGCCATGTCATCAAGCTGAGTGACGAGGATATTGCGGCGCTGTATGGCGACGCCGATCAAGAAGCGGTCTGCCGTGCCTGGTTGAATGATCGAACCGCGCTCGTCGTCCTCACAAGAGGTGCCGAGGGCGCGCGGATGTTCACCCGCGCGGCCGGCCCGATCCACATCCCGGCGCCGGCCACGGCCGTCATCGATACGGTCGGCGCCGGGGACAGTTTCATGGCCGCTCTTCTCGCGGGCCTGACGCGCGAGGGATGGGTTTCCGGCCCGGCCATCGCGTCGCTCGACGCGCAGCAGCTCTTCGATCTTGGCGCGTTCGCGGCGCGCGCGGCCGGCGTGACTTGCTCACGCCGCGGACCGGTGCTTCCTACCGCGCTGGAACTGGAGGCACTCGATGCGGTATCAATGGCGGATGTCTGATCGCAGCGTCGCGAAAGGCTGAGGAGGCACGGCCGATGCGGATCCTGCTTGTCGAAGACAATTGCGATGTCGGCGAGGGCATTGTCGGTAGCATGGGGGCCATGGGCCACAGCGTCGACTGGGCGCGCGACGGCGAGACCGGGGACGAGTGGCTCTCATCCAACAGCTATCAACTCGTGCTGCTCGATCTCATGTTGCCGGGCATGGACGGCATCACGCTGCTGCGGCGCCTGCGCGAGCGGCGCGGTGACATCCCGGTGCTGATCCTCTCGGCGCGGGGCGAGACCGACGACCGGATCGACACGCTCGATCTTGGTGCCGACGATTATCTCGTCAAACCGTTCGATTTTCGCGAGCTCCAGGCTCGGGTGCGGTCCCTGCTGCGCCGTCACACCGGGGAGCGTTCCAACGAGCTGAAATGCGGCCATCTGGTCTATGACCGCACCGCCCGGCTCGCCAGGCTCGACGGCAGGATCATCGGTCTGTCGCGGCGCGAGCTGTCGCTGCTCGAGATATTCCTGGCGCGGCAGACCCAGGTGTTCAGCAAGGCGCAATTGCTCGACCAGCTGTTCGGCTACAACGCGGAGCCGACCGAGAATAACATCGAGGTGATGATCGCACGCTTGCGCAGGAAGCTGGTCGGGACCGGAGTCGAAATCACCACGCAGCGGGGCGTCGGCTATCGCATCGTCGCGACATGACGACGCCGATGCCGGATTCGATCTTCGGCCGGTTGCGCCTGTTGCTGGTGGCGGTCTTCGCGGGTGGCGCGATCATCGCGATGGGCGCGGCATGGGTGTTTTCGATGACGGCAGCGACCGATGCCTATGACCGCCTGCTGCTCAGTGCCGCTGCCCAGATCGGCGACGCCATCCAGGTCGATCAGGGGCGGATCGTTGCCTTGCCGCCCGATTCGGCGTTCGAGACGCTCGCCCAGTCGACCGGGGATCGCTTCTTCTTCGCGGTGCGCGCGCCAGATGGCGCGGTGCTGACCGGATATCCCGCCCTGACCGTAACCGGGGCCTCGCCGCGCGATGCCGGCGCCGTCTTCGGCAATCGCGACTTTGCCGGTGCGCCGATGCGGACGGTCACTATCTATCGCCTGATCGCGTCGCCGACGGTGAACGGCTGGTGCAGCGTCGTGGTGGCGCAGAGCCTGGATGCGCGCCGTCGCCTCGTCGCCCGGCTGATGCTCAGGATCGGTGCGATCATCCTGTTCGTCGGCACCCTCGGCGGTATCGCCTCGCTGGTCGCGGTGCGCAGGGCGCTCGCGCCGTTCGACCGGATCGGCCGCGCGCTGGCGGAGCGCCGGCCGCAGGATACCGCGCCGCTTCAGGTCGACAGTCCGCGCGAGACGCAGGCGCTGGTCGCGGCGATCAATCACGCGCTGCGGCGCCTCCATGACCGGATGAGTACCCTGCAGAGCTTCACGGGCGTCGCCGCACACCAGATCCGCACGCCGCTCGCCGCACTGAGCGCACAGACCGAGTTGCTGCTGACCGACAGGAGCGGAGCTGCCCGGCTCCAGCGGGTCGACCGCCTGCGCCGGCATATCGCCACGCTGAGCCGGCTGACCAACCAGTTGCTCGGCCAGGCGATGGTCAGCTATCGCAGCGAGCGGATAGCGCATCAGCGCGTCGAGCTGATCGAACTGCTCCACCAGGTGCTACGCGATGCAATCCCCGAATCGCTCGAACGCGATCTCTCCGTCGACTTCGAACCGGCCGAGACATGCCTATATGTCGAAGGCGACCGGATCAGTCTGCGCGAAGCGCTGGTGAATCTCGTCAGCAACGCGGTGACGCATGGTGCGCGGTCGCTCCTCCGCGTGGCCGTGCTGGCGGATCGGGGCAAGGTGGTCGTGAGCGTTGCTGACGATGGGCCAGGAATCGATCCCGCGCTCTGGGAGAGCGCGGCACAGCCCTTCCACCTGCCGCGGCACGAACGTGACGGTGCCGGTCTTGGTCTGGCAATCGTCGCAGACGTCGCCCGCGCACATAATGGAGAACTGGCTTTCGCGAGGGCGGGGGATGATCTGTTCGAGATCCGTCTGATTCTCCCGCTCGCGCCCATCGAGCGCCTCCCGTCGTGAGACCTACGCTCACCTTGGGCGGTATCGCCCTACTGGTCGCGGTGGCCCTCGGCATCGCGTCCTCGCAGCGCAGCCCATCGCCGCGCGGCGATTTCGCGCCGCCCGAGGGGGCGAACGTGACCTATTTTCCAGCACCGCAGCGCGAGGTGGGATTGCCTCTCGTGATCTCCGCCTCGCTCGAGGCGGGGTTCGTGCGGCCTTTCCTGCTTGCGTTCCAGCGGCACGATCCGACGCTGTCAATCGCCTATATCCAGTCGCGGAGCGGCGCGTTCCTGCAGCAGGCGCTCGATAGCTGCCACCGGCACGAACCGTCGGCGGACCTCTATCTCTCGGCCTCCACCGACCAGCTGATGCGTCTCGCCAATGAGGATTGCGCGCGGTCGCTTCCGGCTGCGATCGGCGCGGCCGCGCCGGGACAGGCCGCGTGGCGCGACCAGGTCGTGGCCTTCACCGTCGAACCCGGCGCGTTCGTCTTCGCCAGGCCGGTGACTGGGCCTATCCCGGACAGCCATATAGCGCTGCTCGACTGGCTGCGGCGGCTCCCCGGGGGCGGCTACCGGATCGGCACCTATGATATCGAGGAGTCTGCGGAGGGCTATGATTTCGCCGCCTCGGATTCGCGCCAGGCCTCGCTCTATGGCCGGCTGCTCGAAGGGCTCGGCCGGGCGCAGGTACGCTTGTATTGCTGCTCGAACGTCATGGTGGACGCGGTCGATCGCGGCGAGATCCGCTTCGCCTATAATGTGCAACTCTCCTACGCCTATGCCGCCCAGCGGGCGGGGAGTCGGATATCGGTGGTGGTGCCGGACGATTATCAGGCGTTGCAGACCCTGTCGCTGATGGTGCCGAAAGGCGCCCGCGCACCATCGGCTGCCATGCGGCTCGCCGCCTTTCTGGTGTCCGACGAGGCGCGGGCGCTGGCCCGCCGCGCGCTCGCGCCGCCGGGCCGGCCGCCGGCGATCGCCCTGGCAGCGTCGGACGCGCTGCTCGCCAAGGCGTCCGTGACGCCGCTGTTGCTGAGCCTCCAGGATCATGCCCGGCGACGCCAGCTCATCCAGGAATGGCGTCAGGCCATTGTCAGCCCCGTGCCATAGGAAGCAGCAGCCGCCGTCCACCCTGGTCGAGAAGCAACCCGATGACGTCAGCGATCCTCTCACGCGCCGCCTTTCCCGCCTTGCCGGCCAGTTTCGAGACACCGCGATATGATGTGCGGAGCGTCTCGTCCGGTATCGTCCATCTCGGGCTGGGGGGATTTCACCGCGCCCATATGGCGCGCTACACTCATGACCTGATGGGGCAGGATCCGGAGGCGCTGGCATGGGGCATCCAGGGCACCGGGCTGCGCGCCGCCGACCGGGACTTGCTCGACGCGCTCGCGGGGCAGGACGGGCTGTACAGCCTGATCGAGCGCGAAGGTGCGCGCGAGCACCGCGCCGTGATCGGTTCGATCGTCGCGGCGATCGACGCCTCGGAGTCGAGCGAGGCGCTGCTGGCGGCGATCGTTGCGCCAGAGACGCGCATCGTCAGCACGACGGTCACCGAGAATGGCTATCATCTCGACCGGGCGACGAAGACGCTCAATTTTTCCAGCCCGGATATCATCGCCGATCTCACGAATCCGGAGCGGCCGCGAACGGTGCCCGGGATCCTGGTCGAGGCCTATCGGCGTCGGCGCAACGCGCGGCTTCCGGCCTTCACCGCTTTGTGCTGTGACAATATTCAGCATAACGGCCATGTACTGAAGGCGGCCGTGCTCGCCCTTGCCGGTCGCCAAGACCCGGAACTGGCCGAATGGATCGCCGCGCAGGCGCGCTTCCCAAACTCGATGGTCGACCGGATCACGCCGGTGCCGACCGCCGAGGAGATCGCCGCCTTCGCCAGCGAGACCGGGTTGGAGGATCACGCCTCGCTCCATGCCGAGATCTTCCGGCAATGGGTAATCGAGGACGATTTCGCGGCGGGGCGTCCTGCCTGGGAGAAGGTCGGCGCACAGTTCGTAGACGATGTGGCGCCCTATGAGTTCATGAAGCTGAGACTGCTCAACGCCAGCCATCTCGCCATCGCCGGGCTCGGGCAGCTGTCGGGTTATGTGCTGATCAGCGAGACGATCGAGGATCCGCTGATCCGCCGCTACATGGCCGCGCTGATGGACAGGGAAACCGGGCCGACCCTGCCGCCGGTGCCCGGGATCGATATCGTTCAGTACAAGCGCACGCTGATCGACCGGTTCGCCAACCGCGCGATCCGCGACACCACGCAGCGCGTCAACACCGATGCGCCGATCAACGTGCTTGTCGACCCCATCCGCGACCGGCTTGCGAGCGACCGGCCGATCGAGCTGCTGGCGCTGGGCCTCGCCGCCTGGTGTCGCCGGGTGACGGGCAGGGGCGAGGATGGCGAACCGATCCGGGTGCTGCATCCGATGGCCGAACTGCTGGCGCGCAAGGCACGGGAGGGCGGCGAGGATCCGACGCTGCTGTTGTCGATCACCGAGTTGTTCGGCGCGCTCGGCCGGGACCAGCGTCTGATCGCGGCGGTCGGCGGGTGGCTCACGTCGATCTACGACAAGGGGACCAAGGCCACGATCGCGGCCGGAGCGGACAAGGGACTTTTCTGAAGCCTCCAGCCCGGGAGCGTTCAACGCGGCCGGCTCAGCCCGATCGCGCCCAACCACAAGTACGAATACGGCATCGATTTCTGACGGGTCACGGGAATGTCTTTGCCAGGGGACATCGGATTCGGACCGATATTCCGAGGAGCTACTTTCCCTTCGCCCTGCGCAATCTGAACAGCGGCACTGACAATCGCCAGCTGGTGGATGCCGCCGGCGCCGAACTTGTGAGGCAGGCCATCCATCACGCGCGGCGCACCTCTTCCTGCCTCCGGCTTTCGGTGGTTCAATCCGCGAGAGGGCGGGGCGGGCTGCGCCACACCCGGCTGCTCGCGTCCCGGCCAATCCGTTGCTCAAAAAGCAACGAGCCCCTGACTATCCGGGCATTGGACATCAACGGAACCCGCTTACTCTGTCTGAAGACGCCGAGATACTCAAAAGGGTTGCGGCGCCAGTCTGCAATTCGGTGGGCGAGGCCTGGTGAATCGCTGATGTGAGACGCCGCCTTACACAGGCACGCCTACGTCACAACGAACGAGGCCTGGGACAAAGGCACGAAGGCGACGGGTACAGGCCCGCGACCGGAATGCGAAGCGCGGGCACTAAAGGGGCGATAGCAATGTCATATCATGGCGATAGAAAAAGCAGGCTGCGACTGAGCAACGCCGGGGTGTTTGCCTCCATTTTCCTGGCTCAGGGCGCCTATGCCCAGACGGTGCCGGCAGATGCGCCGCGTAGCTGGGGCGAGGACATCGTCGTCGCCGCCAGGCGCGACGGGTACGTCATCCGCGATTCCGGTTCGGCGACCCGCACCCCGACGCCGTTGATCGATGTGGCGCAGTCGGTCCAGGTGATCAACAAGTCGCTGATCACCGACCAGGACCGCCGCACGCTGGCCGATGCCCTGGTCAATGTGTCGGGCGTGGTCCCAACCAAGCCGGAGGAATCGGCGCTCGCCCAGCCGCTCGTGCGTGGGTTCCCAGCCGAAATTTATCTCGACGGCTTGCCCGCCTTCGGCATAAACGCGCTGGCCGACCCGACAAGCCTGACGGGCGTCGAGCGGATCGAGGTGGTCAAGGGACCGACGGGTACCGTGTACGGCGGCGGCGCTGGGGCGCCGCTGGGTGGGCTCATCAACGTGGATTCGGTGCGGCCGGAGGACAAGTTAGGCGGCTATGTCGCATTCCGGGCCGGCAGCTTCGCGACGATCAACCCCTATGCCGATCTGAATGTGCCGCTGGGCGGCGGGGTCGCGGCGCGCATCACGGGCGAATATCAGAGCAACAAGAGCTGGATCGACGAAGTGAAGGGCTATCGCTGGTCGATCCAGCCGAGCATCTCGTTCCAGCTCGGCGACCGGACCGAGTTGCTGCTTCGGGGGAAATATGACCGGCGCAGCCAGCTCGAATATAGCGGCCTGCCCGCGGCGCAGGCCCTGGCCGGTCAGGTCGCCGCCTCAGCCTTTCCGGGCGCCCCGATCGGCCAGCCGCGCAGCGTGATCGTCAACAAGCTTATCACGGCGGAACTCCGGCACAAGTTCAGCGCCGATCTGCAACTGACCGTTACCGGACGCTATTATTACAACAAGTACGATGAATATGGCAGCTTCATCTATCCCGACTTTATCGGGGCCGATCCCGCGACGCCGACGGTCTACCCGATCTTTCCGATCAATCTCCCCGCCTCGGTGAAGGAGGCGACGGTCGACGCCAATCTGCTGGCCAATGTCGATACGCTGGGCGGCCATCACGAGCTGCTGGTGGGCTTCAACTACGACCACACCAATTATGATTCGGCGTTCAATTTCGACTTCACGCCGGTGGGTCTGCTCGACCTGGCGCACCCGGTCTATGACCTCGCCTTCGGGCCGGCGCTGCCGCCGCTCAGCACCCAGACGGATACCTATGACACGATCGCCGGCTATGTTCAGGATCAGGCGACCTATGGCCGGCTGCATCTGTCGGGTTCGCTACGCTATACGCGCTTCACCTGGCACCGGGTCGAGAACGCAACGAATGTCGCCTATCACAACGTGTCGCCGCGCGTCGGGGCGACGTTCGATATTGTTCCCGGCGCGGCACTGTTTGCGGGATACGCAACCGCCTTTCGCGGGGCAAACCAGCTGGTCGCCGTACCTGGTTACAATGTCAAACCGGAGACATCCCGCAGTTTCGAGGGTGGGCTGAAGCTCGCTTTAGGGAGTGCCCATGTCTGGGGCACGCTCGCCGCGTTCGAGCTGACACGGCGCAACGTCCCTGCGGCTGACCCGAACAATTTCGGATATTCGATCCAGACCGGCGAGCAGCGCTCGCGGGGTTTCGAGGCTGACATCACCTGGGAGCCGAGCCGGGCGCTGTCGATCCTCGCCAACTATGCCTATACCGAGGCTAAGGTGACCAGGGACGAGGACGCCACACTCGTCGGTCAGACGCTGGCGCGCGTGCCCAAGCATAGCGGGCGCGTTGCGGCGCATTACCGCGTGTTGAACGGGTCCGCGAAAGGCCTGTCCTTCGGCGCAGGCGTCACCGCATTCACCGCGCGCGAAGTGTTTCTGCCGAACACCGTGGCGGTACCCGGCTATGCGGCTGTGGACGCGCAGGCCTCGTATGATTTCGGCCGGTTCACGGTCACGGTCTCGGGCGTCAATCTGGGCGGGCATCGCGGCTTCGACACCTATGAATATCTTTCCCCGGTGGTGATTCCGATCCAGCCGCGCTCCGCCTATGTCATGCTCAAAGCCCGTTTCTAGAGGTGGCGCGAGGCGACATGACGGTCAGGACCAGCCACCGATGAAACGCTCTTTCCCGACGTCCCTGATGCTGGCGGCGCTGTGCTGCGTCGCCCAGCCCGGGCTGGCGCAAGCCGCCAAGGGCCCTCGCGCGATCCCGGTGCTGATCAGCGGGACGGGTGACATCTTCCAGTCGAATAGCGCGCGGGTACGGCGGAAATTGCACGATGCCGGTGTGCCGACGGAACTCGAGGTGTACGAGGGCCAGTCGCACGCTATCTATCTCGACGCGGATATCCCTGAATCCGCCCAGGCCTTTGGCGACATGGCGCCGTTTCTCGAAAGGCATCTCAAGAAGCGATGACCGTGTCGAAGAAACAGCAAGGCATATCGCGCCGCACCGCCCTGTCGTTGATCGGGGCAGGAGGCGCCGGGCTGGCGCTCCCCGCCTGGGCCAAAGGCGGCGATCTGATGGCGGATGTGATCCGCCCCGGCTTCGATGAGGTACGCGGGCCGGTGATCGACCTGACGGTCGCGGCCGGCCATCGCTTCGTTCAGGGGCGCCACGGCCACGCGGTGGCGGTGAACGGCACCGTGCCGGGGCCGCTCGTCCGCCTGAAGCAGGGCGAGCCGGTGCGGATCGACGTGCGGAACGCGCTGCAGGAGGAGACGTCGATCCACTGGCACGGCATCCTTCTGCCGCTCCAGTTTGACGGCGTTCCGGGTGTCAGCTTCCCGGGCATCGCGCCGGGCAAAAGCTTCAGCTATGAATTTCCCGTCCGCCAGGCCGGCACCTATTGGTGGCACAGCCATTCCGGACTGCAGGAACAAACCGGCCACTACGGGCCGGTCGTCATCGACCCGGCCGGCCCCGATCCGGTACAGGCGGACCGGGACTATATCCTGCTCCTGAGCGAATTCTCGCCGCTGCATCCGCATGCCATCATGGCGAAGCTCAAAGCCGGTGACGGCTATTTCAACTATCAGCAGACAAGCTGGACCGACCATTATCCGCTGTCGGCGAAAAGCCGGCGGATGTGGGCCGATATGCGCATGATGGCGACCGATATCGCCGATGTCTCGGGCTCGACCTATACCTATCTCGCCAATGGACGCGGCCCGAACGAGGGTATGGAATATCTCTTCCGGCGGGGAGAGCGGATTCGGCTGCGGGTCATCAACGGCAGCGCGATGACCTTCTTTAATTTCCGCATCCCCGGCCTGGTGATGACCATAGTAGCGGCCGATGGGCAGAATGTCCGTCCGGTCACCGTCGACGAGTTCCAGATCGGCGTGGCGGAGACCTATGACATCCTGATCGAGCCCGGGTCGAACGACGCTTATACGCTGGTGGCCGAGGCGATGGACCGGTCGGGCATGGCGGTGGCCACGCTCGCGTCGACGCCCGGCGCACGGGCGGAGGTGCCGGCGCTGCGGGCACCGGTGCTGCTGACCATGGCGGACATGGGCATGAACCACGGCGGTGGCGGCATGGCGATGCCCATGGGCGCCGGCATGACCACGCCTATGGGCAGCAGCAAGGCCATGGAAATGAGCGGCATGCCGATGCGCAAGACGTCGCTGTTGCCTGGCGATGTCGAAGTGAGTCCCGGCCTGGACATGGTGTCGATGGCGCCGGTGGATAAGATGGGCGATCCCGGGCTCGGCCTGCGCGATGCCGGACACAGCACGTTGAATTACAAAATGCTGATCGCGCTCGAACCCGATCCTGACCAGCGCGCGCCGAGCCGTTTCCTGGAGATCCATCTCACCGGCAATATGGAACGCTATATGTGGTCGTTCGATGGCCGGAAATATTCCGCCGTCAGCGATAGCCCGATCCGCTTCGCATATAACGAGCGGGTGCGGGTGAAGCTGGTCAACGACACGATGATGGCGCATCCGATCCATCTGCACGGCATGTTCTTCGCTCTGGTCAACGGGCAGGAAGCGGCGGACCAGCCGCGCAAGCACACTGTCATCGTGCAACCCGGCGCGAGCGCCCAGTTCGATCTCACCGCCGACGAGCCCGGCGACTGGCCGTTTCATTGCCACCTGCTGTACCACATGCATGCCGGGATGTTTCAGGTGGTCACGGTGGCCGGGCCGAAGGGCGCGGCATGAAGATCTTGATTGCGGCCCTGTTGCTCGGTGCCGCCAGCCCGGCATGGGCGCAGCAGAACGAGCATGCCATGCCCGGCCCGGCGCCGATGAACGGTTCCGCGGCGATGCCGGATCATGGCGCCATGGGTCCGATGGCGGCGACTGGCCCGGCGATGAAGGAAACCCCGCCACCGCCCGAAGCCGGCAGCGGACCGGCCCGGGCCGCCGATTCGATCTGGGGGGCGGAGGCGATGCGGCGGTCGCGCGCTGAACTGACGCACATGCATGGCGGCGCTTCCCTCCATTGGTTCCAGGCGGATCGCTTCGAATATCGCGGGCGTGCCGGGAAAGACGGCTATCTCTGGGACGCGCAGGGCTATGTCGGCGGCGATCTCGACAAATTATGGGTCAAGAGCGAAGGCGAGGGGCGTTTCGGCCAGCCGACCGAGCGCGCCGAGGTGCAGGCGCTCTGGAGCCACGCCGTCGCGCCCTTCTTCGATCTTCAGGCGGGCGTTCGGCAGGATCTCGCAGGGCCGCGCCGGACCCATGCCGTGATCGGCATCCAGGGGCTTGCGCCGGGCATGTTCGAGATCGATGCCGCCGCGTTCCTCTCGCACAGGGGCGATCTGACGGCGCGGGCCGAAGTGGAGCTCGACCAGAGGATCACCCAGCGCCTCATCCTCCAGCCGCGCGTCGAACTGAATTTATCGGCGCAGGACATCCCTCGATTGCAGATCGGTGCAGGGCTGGACCGGGCGGAACTCGGGGTGCGGCTGCGCTACGAGATCGTGCGCGAGTTCGCGCCCTATGTCGGCATCGAGCAGGAATGGCGCGCCGGCAGAAGCGCCGACTATGCGCATGCCGCCGGGGACGGCGCCAGTTCAACGAACATCGTCATGGGAGTCAGGTTTTGGCTCTGACCGGTTCGAATCCAGCTCTTGTCGGCGGCGCCGAGCAAAGCACGCGGGGCAGCCGACGCCGCATCATCGTGATCGCCTTGCTGTTCGCCACCTATTTCCTGACCTATCTCGATCGTGCGGTGATGGCGACCGCGATCCCGTTCATCACCAAAGAGTTCCAGCTTTCCTCCACCGCCGCCGGGTCGGTGCTCAGTGCCTTCTTCTTCGGCTATGCGCTGATGCAGATCCCTTCAGGTATCCTGGCGGACCGACTGGGGCCGGCGCGCCTGCTCGTCGTGGCGGTGATCTGCTGGTCGATCTTCACCGCGATGACCGGCCTGGTGACGTCGCTGGCGATGCTGATCGTCGTCCGCATCCTGTTCGGGCTGAGCGAGGGGCCGGCCCCGGCCGCCGTTTCCAAGGCGATCGCAATTTCGGTTTCGCGCGACCAGATCGGCCGCTCCAACGGCATCGTGCTCGCGGCGACGCTGATCGGTGGCGCTGTCGCACCGGCGTTCGTCGCGACGATCATCCTGCACTGGGGTTGGCGATCCGCCTTTCTCGGGTTGCTGGTGCCCGGGTTGCTGCTGGCGCTGGCGATCCGCGGGGTGCTTGGCGGAGCCCGTGCTTCGACTCCGGCAGCACGGACGGAAGGGGATACGGGCCAGGCGTGGCGCGCGGTGTTCGGCTCGTCGCAGATGCGGTGGTGCTTTGCGGCGACCTTTTTCGCCGGCGCGGCGAATTGGGGCCTGCAGAACTGGCTGCCGACCTATCTGCTCAAGGCGCGCGGGTTCGGCGTCGCCGAGATGGGCGCGCTGGCCTCGATCCCCTTTGCCGCGGGCGCGCTGGGCTATCTACTCGGTGGGTATGCGGGCGATCGCTTCTTCGCCGGGCGACGCCATGTGCTGATCCTGCTCTGCCTGTCGCTGTCGGCAATCGCCACCTATGGCGCGGCGGTCGCGCCCGGTGGAATATTGTCGGTCGCCTTCATGACGGCCGGCTTTCTCCTGATCGGCGCGTCGATGAGCACGTTGTTCACCTTGCCCCTGCTGCTGGTCCCCCTGGAGGCGACCGGCACGGCGTTCGGCATCGTCAACACCGGCGCGCAGATCGCCGGCTTCGTCTCTCCCCTGCTGATCGGGGCAGTGCTCGACGCCTCGAAGCAGAACTACGCGGTCGCACTGTATCTTGTCGTCGGGTTGCTTCTGGCCGGTGCCGTCGCGGCGAGCCGTATCAGGGAAAGCCGATCCGATCTCCCTTCTGGAAATGAGGTAATGTCATGAGGATTCCCGGCGCCATCGCGCTCGCAACCTTCTGTCTCGCGGCGGGCATATGGCCGTCGATGGCACAGGCGCAAACGGCCTCGCCCGGCGCGTCGACCGCGCTGTCCGCAAAATGCGAGGCATTGGCAGCGGAGGACCTGGCCGGGATCCCGGATGCGCCGACTCATCTCAATTCGGCGAAGCTGATCGTCGCAACGGCCGACAAGCCGGCCTATTGCGAGACTGAGGGCTACGTCGCGCCCCAGGTCGGCATTCTGATGTGGCTGCCGGCCGAGGGGTGGAACGGCAAGTTCCTGCAAGTTGGTTGCGGCGGATTCTGTGGATCGCTGGCCTGGATCGGCGCGTGCGAAGAGCCGCTCAAAAAGGGCTATGCCTGCATCACGACCGATATGGGCCACCGCGCCAAGGAAGCCGAAGGGGTCGAATGGGCCTATAACAACCCGCAGGCGGTGATGGATTTCGCCTATCGCGCCACGCATGTCACCGCGCTGGCCGGCAAGGCGATCGTCCAGCGTTATTATGGGCGCAGGCCCGACCGGTCCTATTTCAGCGGCTGTTCCTGCGGCGGCCGCCAGGCGCTGGTCGAGGCCGAGCGGTTCCCCTGGGATTTCAACGGGATCATCGTCGGCGCGCCAGGCATGAACTATCCCGATATTGCGCTCAACTTCGCGCAGCGCGCGCATTTCCTGTACAGCCCGAGCGGGGCGCCGCTGTTCGATAGTGCCGCCATCCGGTTCCTCAACAAGGCCGTGATCGCCAAGTGCGACATGAACGACGGACTGAAGGACGGGCAGATCGGCGATCCGCGCTTATGCACGTTCGACCCGCGCGCCTATGTCTGCCCGCCCGGCGCGACCGCCGACTGCCTTACGCCGGCGCAAGCCGATGCGGCGGTTTCGTTCTACAGCGAGCACAGATCGGCATCGGGCGACCGGGTCGGCGACCGCGCCTTCCTTCCGGGATCGGAGATCAGCTATCTGGGGATGAACGACAATCCCCTCATGAAGCGGACCTTCTATGAGGATTTCCTCAAATATATGGCGCTCGTCCCCAATCCGGGCCCGGCCTGGAAATTCGAGAATTTCGATCCCGACGCCGATTACAAGCGCTTCGGGCTGATCCAGTCGCTGTTCCAGGCCGACAATCCCGATCTTCACCAGTTCAAGGAAGCCGGCGGGAAGCTGATCTTCTATCATGGCTGGGCCGATGCCGGGCCGTCGCCGCTGACTTCGATCGCCTTCTACAAGACGATCGAGCGGACCATGGGCGGGCGCGCCGCCACCGAGGATTTCCTCCGCCTCTTCATGGTGCCCGATATGGACCATTGTGGGGCCGGCAAGGGGCCATGGGTGATCGACTATCTCGATTATCTGGAGAAATGGGTCGAGAAGGCGAAGGCGCCGGACGTCATGATCGGCGCGCACTTCACCGACGAGGCGATGTCCGATCACAAGTTCGATCCGGCCAAACCCAAGTTCACGCGGCCGATTTTCCCCTATCCGCTGCGCGCGCAATATAAGGGGAAAGGCGATCCGAACAGCGCCGCCAGCTTCAAGCCCGTCCGCTCCGATGACTGAAGCCACCCTCTTCGCAACCCTTTGACATGCTCCGGAGGCCCATCATGATGGATATCGATCGCCGCACGGCAACCTTTCTGACCCTCCTCGCCCCGCTCGTCGCGGGCAGCGCAGCCAGTGCCGCCGGCGCACAACAGGCTCCGGCGGGCGCGAGTGCCAAGGTTGGGAGTTACATGGATCTCGTCCCGCCAAGCTGGAAGGGCAAGGAGCAGATCGGGATCGTCATCTATGATCACATCACCGCGCTCGACGTGATCGGCCCGCATTATTTCCTGGGCAGGTTGGCCGGCGCGGAAATCCATTTCGTCGCTGACAGTCTGCGTCCCGTGCCGTCCGAAAATGGCCTGATCCTGACGCCCAACGCGACCTTCGAGACCTGCCCCAAGGACCTCGACGTGCTGATGACGGGCGGCGGGACCAGCGGCACGCTGGCGGCGATGCGTGATCCCGCGATGCTCGCCTTCCTCGCCGACCGGGGCTCCCGGGCGAAATGGGTGACGAGCGTCTGCACCGGATCTTTGCTGCTGGGGCAGGCCGGGTTGCTGCACGGCTACCGCGCCACCTCGCACTGGCTGGGGCGGCCGTTCCTCAAGGATTTCGGCGCAATCGAAGTGGACGAGCGCGTCGTGTTCGACCGCAACCGGGCGACCGGCGCGGGCGTGTCGGCGGGGCTCGACCTCGCTCTGGCGCTCATCCAGAAGCTGCGCCCGCTTGAGTTCGCCCAGGCGATGCAGCTTCTCGCCGAATATGCGCCCGAGCCGTCGCTCGACAGCGGCACGCCCGATCGGGCGCCGGCCCCGGTTCTCACCGAGGTGCGCTCGCTGACGTCCGGCTTCGTCGCCGGCGCCGGCGAAATGGCGCGGGCGTACAGCGCGCGGAAGGCGTAATACGGACCTGATCTGGCTGCTTTCGGTGCCTCGGCAGAGGGGCCGCGTTTCCGAGAGCCGACGGTCAGGTGAACCAGTGCAGCGATGAGAGGCTATCGAGCATTGCCTCTTCCGCCATCGACTTGATCGTGCGCTTCGGCACGATGATCTGCCCCTCCGCGGCCTCGAGCGACACGTTCCTGACCTTGATTGCCTTCACGATCCCGGCTTCCAGCTCGTGCTTGACCAATATCTTCGGGAGGATCGTCAGGCCGAGCCCGGACGTCACGAAATAGCGCAGTGCCTGGAGCGAATTGGTCTCCATCGCGCGGGTCAGCGAGACCTGGGTCGAGTGCTCGGCGAGCTTGGTGAGTTGGCCGATCCCGAATTCCTCCGGCACGAGACAGAAAGGCAGGCCTGCGAGCGCCTGCATGCTGGGGATGACGTCCTGCCGCGCAAGCGGATGGTCATGCCGCGCGATGATGAAGAGCGGGTGCCGTTTTCGCGCGAAGACATGGACCGCGTTGTTCGGGGCGGGAGCGAAAGCCAGCCCGATATTCACGCGCTCTTCCGCGATCAGCCGGACGATGGTCGAGACGGACATTGAATTCAGCGTAATCTTGATCTTGGGATATTTCCGGCTGAAATCGTGCAGGACCGTCTCGATCAAGGCCTCGATAAAGCCCTCACTCGTTGCGATATAGACGTCGCCGCGCTGCAGCCCCTTGAGCTCCTCGAGCTGCGACAGCATCGTCGCCTCGTCGATCCGGTGGCGGCGATAATAATCCAGGACGAGCCGCGCCGCTTCGGTCGGCACGACACCGCGGCCATGGCGGTCGAGCAGGATCGCATCGAGTTCGCGTTCGAGGATCTGGATCTGCCGGCTGACCACCGAAGGCTCGATATCGAGTTTGTCGGCAGCCCCCCGGATCGATTTGGCCTCGACCGCCTCGAACAGGTAGCTGAGCCGCCGCTCGCTCAGGCGGCGATCCGATTTCAGCGCGATTCCATCCTCGGTCACGGGGCTCCAATCCGTTGCTCAAAAAGCAACAAAGAAGAGAATTTACTGCCATTGATGGTCACGCCTTGTCAATATAGCGTCGAGCAAGAGATTCATTCGGATCGGCATTGTCCTGCGCCGAGCCCGAAGATCATAACGGCCTTTCCCGGCTAATTTCCGAGTTCCTCCTGTATCGATCGGGTGAGATGTAGTGAGAATATTGATCGCTGGGTTTCAACATGAAACCAATACATTCTGCGATGACATCACGAACTTCGATGCGTTCGAGCGCGGCGGGATGTATCCGGCGATGGCACTGGCCGACGAGATGTTCCGGCTCGAAGACGTCAACATTCCGGTCGGCGGTTTCCTCCGGGAGATGAAGGCGGATGATGTCGAGATCATACCCTCGCTTTGGGCGGGCGCTACACCATCAGCGCGCGTCAGTCGCGAGACCTATGAGCGCATCGTCAGCGCGATCCTCGATGCTGCGGCGAGCGGGCCGTTCGACGCCATCTATATCGACTTGCACGGCGCGATGGTGACCGAGCATCTCGACGATGGCGAGGGTGAGTTGCTCGAACGCCTCCGCCAGCTGGTCGGGCAGGAAGTCAGGATCGTCGCAAGCCTGGATCTCCATGCGAATGTCACCGAGCGTATGTTCGTCCATTCCGACGGGCTGGTAGCGTATCGCACCTACCCCCATGAGGACATGGCGGTCACCGGTGCGCGCGCGGCGCGGCTGCTCAAGGCGTTGCTTTTTGGGCCGGCCCTTCACCGGGCGGCACGGCGTATCCCGTTCCTGATCCCGATCAACGCCATGTCCACACTCGCCGACCCGGCAAGGGCATTATACGATGCGATGTCCGGGCTCGAAACCGGTTCGATCGCTTCGCTCTCCTTCACCATGGGGTTTCCCGCGGCCGACTTCCCCGAATGTGGTCCGGTCGTCTGGGGCTATGGCAGCGACCGGGAGGTGGTCGAACTGACGGTCGATGCGCTATATGGAAGGATCGTCGCCGGCGAAGGAAATTGGGAGCAGCGCCTGCTGGATCCTCATGAGGCGGTTCGCGAGGCGCAGCGCCTTGCGCGAAACGCGACGCGGCCGGTGATCATCGCGGACACGCAGGACAATCCGGGCGGGGGCGCAAATTCGGACACAACCGGAATGTTGCGCGCGCTGCTCGACTGCGAGGCGGAAGGCGCCGCGATCGGCCTGATGGTGGACAGTGCGGCCGCCAAGGCCGCGCATGAGGCCGGTGTCGGTGCCGAGATCACCCTGGCGCTGGGGGGGCGATCGGGCACGCCCGGCGACGCGCCGTTCGAGGGCGTCTTCCGCGTCGAGCAATTGTCGGACGGCTGTTATGTCTTCGGCGGCCGGATGCTGACCGGAAAGGTGACCGATGTCGGCCCCTCCGCGCGCCTCTCCATCGGCGGCGTGCATATCGTTGTCAGCACCTGGAAAGACCAGATGATGGATCGAAACCAGTATAGGATGGTCGGCATCGACCCCGAAAGCATGGCAATCCTGGTCAACAAGAGCTCGACGCATTTCCGCGCCGATTTCGAGCAGATCGCCGAGGCCATCATCGTCGCCAAGGCGCCGGGGCTTTTGCTCGCCGATCCGGCCGACCTTCCCTGGACACGTCTGCCCGATGATCTCCGATTGAGTCCGCTCGGGCCGAGCTTCGCGGAGTGGCAAAAACAGCGGAGCGGCGAGTCTGACCTGTCCGACGATCTGTCGTCGACCGGGAATGCCGGTGTCCAATGAGGTCGTCGTCCTGGGTGCCGGCATGGTCGGCACCGCGACCGCGCTCGCGCTGCAGGCGCGGGGCTATGATGTGGTGCTGCTCGATCGGAACGAGCCGGGGAGCGAGACCAGCTACGGCAACGCCGGCGTCATCCAGGGAGAGGCATGCGAACCTTATGCGCTCCCGCGCGACATCGCCACCTTGTGGCGCATCGCGCGGAAAACCGACAACAGCGTCGACTGGGATCTTCCCGGCCTCTGGCGCCTTGCGCCATCGCTCTTCACCTATTGGCGCAACTCGGCGCCGGCACGACATCGACGGACCAGCCTTGCCTATGCGGCCCTCATTCGCCGGGCCACCCGGGACCATGCCGGTTGGATCGCGGCATCCGCCTCCGAAGCCCTGATCCGCCGGGAAGGCTATCGACTCATCTTCCGCGATTCCGCTTCGTTCGAGGTGCAGGCGCGCAAGGCCGAAAAATGGCGGGCGCTGTACGGCATTGGCTATGACCGCGAAGACAGCGCCGCCCTGGCGATTGCTGAGCCCGCGCTGCGCCGGCCTTTAGCCGGCGCGATCCGCTGGCACGACGCCTGGACGTGCAGCGATCCGGGTGCGCTGGTGAAAGCCTATGCAGCGTATTTCGGGCGGCGGGGCGGAAGCCTGGTCAAAGCCGACCTGTGCGGGCTGGAGCAATCGGGCAGGGGCTGGCGCGTCCTGTCGAGCGCCGGGCCGATAGAGACGGAAAATGTCGTGGTGGCGCTGGGCCCATGGTCGCCCCAGGCACTCGAGCCGTTGGGATATCGTGTCAGCCTGATCCGCAAGCGCGGCTATCATATGCATGTCGAATATCCCCGTGCGGATGCCGACCCCTCCAACACCCGGCTGAACCTCCTGCTCATCGACGCAGCCATCGGTGCGGTCTACGCTCCGATGCGCGCCGGCCTGCGCGTCGCCACCGGGGCCGATCTGTCGGCCATCGAGCCCGATGGCATGCCAAGACAGTTGGAGCGCGCTTATGCCGCCGCTCGCGATCTTCTGGATCTCGGCGCCCCGGTCGCAAACTCCCGCTGGGCCGGCATGCGCCCATGCACCCCGGACATGCTGCCGCTGGTCGGCGCCGCACCGCGCCACCGGGGGCTCTGGTTCAATTTCGGGCATGGGCATCAAGGCTTTACCCTGGGACCTACGACGGGCAATCTGCTCGCGGGTGTGATGGCCGGCGATTCCGTCGATGACGTTCTGCCGCTCGCACCGTCGCGACTGGCGACTGCCTAGATCCGACACCGCTAAAATCCGCGGAGCCGCCCGAGTGCGCTGGAACCGGATCTTCCGACCTCGCACGACATGGCGCCATAGGATTTCATGAAGCTGCGGCTACTCAACGGCAGCCACCTCGCCGTCGCGGCTCTCGGCCAATATCGGGATGTCCGTTGGTCAGCGAGATGATCGGGGATCCCTTCATCTGCCGCTTCCTGGTGACGCTCATGGACAGCACCGGCCCGACCCTGTCGCCGATGCCTGGAATCGATCTGGCGCACCATAAAGGCAGGCCGGTCCGCCGATGTGCCACCTGGGCGATCAGGGACATCACGCGACGGATCACACAGATCTGTCACTGCGTTGCTCAAGAAGCAACGATGCGATGTCGGTATTGCCATTGGAGGTCAACGCGACTCACGTAATCTTGGTGCTTCCGTTGAGAGGAAAAGCGGGAGCGGCGGTGAGCCACGCATCTTAAGAAAGATGCGAAGAATTGGCTCCCGGCCGGAACCCAAAGCGTGGGTACGGATCGGGTTATCAAAGCTGACGAAACACAAGCGACCGTTGAGCGGCCACTAAACAAACATAAGGGGGTGAATCACAATGGCATATCGCGTTGACACACTTCAAGGGCTGGCGCTTCCACATGCGCCGCTGCCGGGCGGAATCCGTCGGGCCTTCCGCATCGCCGCCCTGACCTGTTCGAGCATCGTCGCGATCTGTGCCACGCCCGCGCTAGCCCAGGTAGCTCCGGTATCGACAACCGCCGATACAGCGACTGCAGACATCGTCGTGACCGCGCAGAAGCGCGAGGAGTCGCTACAAAAGGTGCCGATCTCGATCGCGGTGCTTGGCGGGAAGGCGCTCGACAAGCAAGCCACCGGCGGCGCGCTGGAGGCGTTGCTGCAAGTCCCCGGCATCTCGCAATCCGGTAACGATGCCGGGAATCTGACTGAGGTATCCATTCGCGGCGTGTCGCCCGGGGCTCCTTTCGGGGCCGGATCGTCCACCGTCGGATATTATATGGATTCGATTCCGTTCAGCTTGGTGCGAGCGGCTGTCGTCCCGAATGCGAACGCCTATGACATGGCGCGGATCGAGGTGTTGCGCGGTCCGCAAGGAACCCTCTACGGCGCCAGCGCGCTAAACGGCGTCGTCCGTATTATCACCAATGACGCCGATCCGTCGAAATTCGAATTCAAGGCACGCGGCGGCGCCTCGGTAACCAAGGGCGGCGATCCTGGTTTCCGGGCAGATGCGGCGGTCAACATTCCGCTGATCGAGGACAAGCTCGCGATCCGCGTGGTCGGCGGCGTTGAAAGCCTGGGGGGCTGGATCGACCAGCCAGTCCGGGGCAAAACCAACGCCAACAGCGTGCTCAACAGGAACCTGCGCATTAAAGTTGCCGCAGTTCCGGCCGACAATCTTCACATCGATCTGAGCGCCTGGTTTGAACACGATACCTATGAGGCCGGCGATTATGCGGACAACGCCGGCAACCAGTCCACAACCGTCGCACAGCCCGGGGTTACGGATTTCAAGGCGTATAGCGGGAAGATCACCTACGACTTGCCGTTCATGTCGGTATCAAGCGCGACCAGCTATCTCGACTTCCATCAGCATATCCTGAGTGATTACAGCTATGTCACCGGAGGGGTTATTCCGGTGGAGCTGGATTCATCCTACCCAACAACGGTAGTGACCGAGGAATTGCTCTTCAATTCGGTCGGAACAGGGCCATGGCGTTGGTCGGCGGGCGCATTCTACCGCGACGAGCGCGGCAAGCTATTATATTTGGCACCCGTACTTCTACCGGGGCCGTTGTCATCGCAAGATTCGTCAAAGTCTTATGCCGTATTTGGGCAGCTGACCCGCACCTTCGCTGATGACCATTTCGAACTCAGCGCCGGCCTGCGCTATTTCCACGACACCTCCAACACGACGGTCCTGCCGGGCGCCTTCTTGCCGACATCGTCGGTTGACGCCAGGTTCCACGCCGTGACGCCGCGTGTCGTCGCGACCTGGCTGCCGAGCAAATCCTTCACCGCTTACGCGTCTTATTCACAAGGTTTTCGCAGCGGCTTGAACCAGGCACCCCTTGTCCTGCTGGCGGCGCCTGGTCTGGCCCCGGCAAAGGCCGACACGCTCAACAATTATGAAGTCGGGGCAAAGGGAAGCCTGTTGGGCGGGCTCGCCAGTTTCGAGAGTGCGTTGTTCTACATGAAGTGGAACAATGTACAGCAGCTCGGACAGATCCTTTACAATGGGGCCTACACCCCGGCCACGGTCAACGGGCCCTCGGCCAGCGGATGGGGCGCGGATTTCAACCTGACCTTGTACCCTGCATCGGGTCTGCAGATCGGCGGAGGCCTGAGTTACAGTGGCCTGACCCTTGACAAGGACATCATTCAGAAAGGTGCGGCGCCCGCGCCGGATCTGGTTTTGTATCGCAAGGGGGACCGGACTGCCTATTCGCCCGAATGGTCTGCCAACGTCTTTGCCACCTACACCTTCCCGATCAGCAAAGGCCTGGACGGGCGCCTCAATGCTTCCGCGACGTACCGTTCGGAAACGTCGATCAGGATCGCTCAGGATAACGGCCAGGGTGTAGCCGCCGCACTTTATCAAAGCGACAAGCCGACGATCGTTAACGCCAGCTTCGAGCTGTCGACCCACTCGAACAAGACCTTGTCGGTTTATGTCCAGAACCTGACGAACTGGGCCGGGATCCTGTCACCGCCTGCGGTGCCGACCCTCCTGTTCCGTCCGCGTCCGAGAACCATCGGCGTCCAGTTCGAGGTGAAATTCTGAGCCTGACGAACCAGTATGGGACGGAAAGGGCGGCAGGAGGCTCGAATGGACCTGTTTAAGATCGGTTCGAGCCTCTTGCTGATCCTGGCTTTAGCTCAGCCTGCATCCGCGCAGGTTTCGCCGTCTGTCCGCGACAGTCCCGCGCAACACCTGATCGAAGAGCGCGGCCAGAAAGTGGTCATGCGGGATGGCGTCGCGCTTTCGGTCGATATTGTCAGACCCGACGTCACGGCCGCCGTTCCTGCGCTTCTGTCGATCATTCCTTACGGCAAGGGCAATGACGGTCGCTCGGACCAGGCGCGCTGGTATGCGGAGCGCGGTTATGCCGTGATCCTGGCGGACATGCGCGGGAGGTTCGATTCGGATGGCGCATGGGATCCGTTTGATCCCAGGCACAAGAACGATGGGTATGACCTTGTCGACTGGGTTTCCAAACAGCGTTGGAATAACGCGCGCGTGGGAATGTTCGGCGTGTCCTATATGGGCTGGACCCAATGGTGGACGGCGTCCCAAGCCCATCCTGCCTTGAAGGCAATCGCACCGATCATGGCGCCGCCCGACCCGATGTACAACCTCCCCTATCAGCAGGGAGTGATGAAGGGTCTGTTTCTCGATGTCTCGGCCTGTCTGTCGGGGCGCGTGATGCAAATCGTCGGACCTTCGCCTTATTGCGGGTTCCGGCAAAATCGTTCCCGGGACCTGATGCACACGCCCTATCTCGACATCAACCGCTATCGCGGGATGCTCGATGCGCCGTGGTTCGAAAAAATCATCCGCAACAACTTGTCGTCGAGCGACTATTTCAGGGCGATCGCATATCAGGGTCCCGACGGCTATGCGAAGATCACCGTTCCGTCGCTCAACATCGCGGGCTGGTTCGACGAAGATCAGCCGGGCGCGCCGCTGAACTATGTCGGTATGAAGCGCTACGGCGCGAGCCGCGAAGGCCGCTCGCCAAAGCTGATCATCGGCCCTTGGCCACACGGTACGACGGCGGTGCGCAAGGTCGGAAGTGTCGACTATGGCCCCGACGCGCCGCTGGATAGCGATGCTCTGAGCCTGCGCTGGTTCGATCATTATTTGAAAGGGGTCGACAACGGCATCGATCGCGAGCCGCCCGTCTCCGTCTTCGTGATGGGCGCCAACAAATGGTATTCGGAACGGGACTGGCCGTTACCCCAGACGCACTGGACCAAATTCTTTCTGGACAGCAATGGCCACGCAAATACGTCATCGGGCGACGGTGCGTTGCTCCCCGCGCCCCCTCCAAACGCAGCTTCCGACCATTATGTCTATGATCCGACGCATCCGACGTTATCGCCGTTTGCCGGCGGCAACATCGAAGATGGCGCGCTCGACGCCCGCGTCCCGGAAGCGACATCGAGCGTATTGGTTTATACTACGCCACCACTGAACGAGGACACCGAGGTAACCGGCCCCATCCAGATAAAGCTGTTCGCCTCGACGTCGGCTCGCGATACAGACTGGATCGTTCATTTGATCGACGTGCGCCCCGATGGCTATGCCGGGCTGCTTGCGGAAGGCGTGATGCGCGCTCGCAACCGCGACCCGCAAAACGCCGGTGCGTTCAATTCCGCCAAACTCAGCGAAATCATTCCCAATCGAATCTACGAATACACGATCGATTTCTGGCGGGTGACAGGCAATCTCTTCCAAAAGGGGCACCGTATCCGCGTCGATGTCCAAAGCAGCTATCATCCCTATTACCTGCGAAATCTGAATACGGGAGCTGATAATAATGGGCTGGTCGATGCCGCCGGCGCGGTGGTGGCAACGCAAACCATTTATCACGGCTCGCGCTACGCTTCGTATATCCTGTTGCCGATCATTCCCAAGCGAGCGGCTGATCCGCGATGAGCAACATACCGGCCGCCCGAATTGACGAGATTGGCGGCGCCGGCCTCAGGTGGAGCCGTTGCGACACGAGCCGCACAGCCGCCTTGCCTTTTCCTCCGCCGAGATAGCCGGCCAATGTGTCTGGGGCATGCCCCCAGACACGCTTGCATCACCTCAACTAACCATCATGGGGCCGGACTCGTTTGCGCGGTCGCGCACGGCGTGGGCGCTTAGCTACAGCACCTCTCTCCCGTTCATTGTGCCTCTGAGCCTGATCTCGCTCACCTCGCGTCCGACAGCGAACGACTAAGGATTCTTGCTGCCTCTCTGAACAGGACGTCGCGAGGGATCTCGGTTTGTTCAATTGCCATCTCGTCCACTACGAAACCGAATTCTGCACGGATGCGGAGGCGATGCCAGAGTAATTCCGGGTCCACATCCGGCAGGATCCGCTTGTAATACTCGAACATCTGATTGGTGAACAAACGTTGCGACTCGAGTCGAACCTCGCTCATGTTCGGTAGAGCGCGCATTGCTCGAAGAGTCCAAACGCCACCTGGCTCTTCCTCCACTATGCGCGCGGCGATCGCGAACCACCTGGCAAGGTTCTCGATCTGCTCTTCCGGATCTGACTTTACGCCCCCCTCGAACAGCCAGATCGCATACGCCTCATATTGCCGCTTCAACAGGCGGCGTCCCAGTTCGGCGAGGATCTCGTATTTGTCGTCGAAATAGCGATAGAGTGCAGGTGGCGTCAGTGCGGCACGGGCGCAGATTGCATTGGTGGTCAGTCGCTCGAACCCAACCTCGCCAAGCAGTTCACCCGCGGCGAGCATCAGCTTTTCGTAGGTCAGCACCCCACGACCGCTTTTTGGCGGCGCAGGACGCAACCGCTCCTTCGAAGCCGGAGGCTCGGCGCGCGTCCGCGCACCGCGTGTCGTTCGAAGGCTTTTTACTGAATCTGAGGACATGTCGTGCAATCATTCCCTTATCTGGGTGTCGGGTCAAACCCGATTATATTCCAGACGCAGCTCGCTGCCGCTGTTGACGTTCCGCAATTTCCTTAGCGGCTTCGGTCGATGCTCGCCGACCAGCATCTGTTCAAAAAACGTTCAGTTTCTGATCTGATAAGCGGCACGTATTCCTGGTCGGCAAAATACCTAGCAAGATTCAATAGCAAAATATATCCTATTTGCTTCGCCAACCTGACTGGTGAGCGAAAGCATTGCCCGAAAAAGTGATCCGCTGGGGCCCGCCACACGGTGTCCACGAGCGTCCAAAGACGCGTGATCGCGACCGGATCATCACCATTCACGAGCTGCCGCTAGCCAGGTTAGGTAGGTGCCTTTGGCCATCGAAATGTGAACTCGACGCCGCGCGGGCGCACGACAACGACATTGTAAATATAGCTTATGCTATATATTGATGCCCTTGGATTAGAAGGGCGACGCTAGTGCTTTGCGCCCAATTCGTCGTGGCGATGGATGTCAGTGTGGACCGGCCCCGGGGTGACGTATCCGATATCAGCGGAGTGAATGATGGCACGGATTATTACCGAAATCGTAACCGGCATCGCGTTCGGCGAGGCGCCACGTTGGCACGATGATGCCTTGTACATAGCCGACATTCACGCCGATCGTGTCATTCGGCTCGGGCCGCAAGGCGGGTACGAGGTCGTCGCATCGTTTCCCGGACCCGTCTCCGGTCTCGGCTGGCTTCCGGACGGTCGGATGCTGGTTGTCTCGATGGTCGATAGGCGCGTATTGCGGATCGAGCCGGATGACAGCGTCGTCGTGCATGCCGATCTGTCCGAGATCGCGACGTGGCATACCAACGACATGATCGTCCTGCGCGACGGATCGGCGTTCGTGGGCAACTTCGGCTTTTGTCTTTATCCTCCGTCGATGCCACGAACCGCGGCGCTGGCGAGGGTCAGCCCGTCGGGCGATGCGACTATCGCCGCGGAGGGTCTCTGGTTCCCGAACGGGATGGTAATCACGCCCGATGGATCGACGTTGATCGTCGCGGAAAGCGGCACGCGACAACTGACTGCCTTCGATCTGAATTCGAATGGGGGACTTTCGGGCCGCCGGTTGTGGGCCGCACTTCCGGAAGGCGTGCTGCCGGATGGAATCTGTCTCGATGCGGAAGATGCGGTCTGGGTAGCCAGCCCTCCGTCGCGTGAGGTTCTTCGGGTGCGGCAGGGTGGCGAAGTGATCGAGCGGATCGAGCTCGAGCAGCAGGCATTTGCCTGCATGCTGGGGGGGGCTGATCGCACAACGCTTTTCGTGACGACGGCGGAGGATGACAATCCCGACGCCCGACGCGCCGAGCGGAACGCCAAGGTTTTGGCGATCGGCGTCGACGTTCCCGGCGCCGGTCTCCCGTAACCGCGGATTAAGACGGGATGCCGTCAGTCACGGTTTCCTCGCTCGCGCGCTCGTCCTCAGAGGCCCGCCTCGCATCCAGGTTGCGACGACCAGCGGCTTCCGCCAAGGCGATCACCTTGCGCAGACGTCGCGGATTGGTACCGAGCGAGCGAACCGGGCGGGCCTGCTCGGGCGGCATGAACACCTCCACGGTCTTCTTGCGCATCGCCGTCAGTACGATCTCCGCCACATAGTCAGGCGTTACCGCTTCGGACAGAAAAGCCATGGGCGCTTCGTCACTTTGCGCCTCCTGTTGGAGCATAGGCGTTTCGGTCGAAGTCGGGTGCACAATCGTGAACGAAAGCGGCGTTTCGCGTTCTTCCAGAGCCAGTGCGTGATGAAAGGCGCGCAGCGCGTGCTTCGACGCGGCGTAGCTTGCCAGTCCCGGAAATGGCAAGAAACTGGTCATGCTGCATACAGTCACGAACTGCCCCGATCCCTGCGCACGGAAAAACGGCAAGGCGGCGAGCATCCCGCGTATCGGGCCCATCGTATTTACGTCAAATGTCTGCTGGTGCGCTGAGAGCGCGACATTGCGAGCGAGTCCGGTATGCACGATGCCGGCATTGTTGATCAGGACGTCGAGCCCACCCAGCTCCTGGTTACACAGCGCGATGGCTCTTTCCCACTGTTCGGACGAGCGAATGTCCAGCATCGTCGATCGTGCAGCATTGCCGATTTCGCGGGCAACGACCTCGGCGCCGTCCGCATCGATGTCGGCGATCATGACCCGATGACCGCGTTCGGCGGCCAGCCGCCCGATCGATGCGCCAATGCCGCTGGCCCCGCCAGTCACCAACAGCCGCTTGGGGCCCGTATTTTTCACATGCGTTTCCTTATGCAATTCTGGATAATTCTCGTGCCGAGCGGTTTAGGCCGCGTAGCCGGGCAAGTGACGGTCCAGCCGGCGCAACAGTCCCGGCCAGACAAGAGCGGACATGTTGCCGCGCTGCCCGAGGACTTGCGCGCGTACTTCTTCCTGGGCTTTGATCGGCGCAAGCTGCAGCCGATCCCGGCCGCCGCTCAACGCGTCGATCTGCTGCTGGCACGCCATTTCGAGATAGTAGATGTGCAGCCATGCCTCGGCCGCGCTACCGCCGACGGAGAGCGTGCCGTGATTGCGCAGGATCATGCTGCTTCGGTCGCCGAGATCGGCGACGATCCGCTCCCGCTCGTCCAGATTGAGCGCGATGCCTTCATAGTCGTGATAAGCCAGATTGGGCAGCACGATAAGGGCATGCTGGGAGAGCGGCAGAAGGCCTTCAGCCTGAGCTGCCACGGCCACTCCGGCTGCGGCATGCAGATGGATGACGAAGGTGACGTCCGGTCGCGCCATGTGGACCGCCGAGTGGATCGTGAAGCCCGCCGGATTTATGCGGTAGGGGCTCTCGCTCACCACTTTTCCATCTGTCCCGACTTTGACCAGTGACGATGCTGTGATCTCCTCGAAAAACAATCCGTAGGGATTGATCAGGAAATGATGGTCGGGTCCGGGGACGCGCGCCGAAATGTGCGTGAAGATCGCATCGTCCCAGCCGTGCAATGCAACCAGGCGATACAACGCAGCGAGCGCTACCCGCACCTCCCACTCGGCGACCTCCGCGACGCGGGGCGACCCCTCCACAAGATCCGACATAAGCTTTCTCCTCGGTTGCCAACGCACTGAACGTTCATTCTCGCGCTCCGTCGCCTTTCGCTAGCTGGTCCAAACCGCATTGACAATAGTTTTAGCTACATTTAGGAATAGTGGGAAGCTAGCGATCAGCTGTGACTAGAAGGAAAGATTGGGTCGAAGATGGCTGGGTCTGTGAAACGAAATGGTAGTGAAACATATTCCTCGTCAGCGGCGGTGGGATGTGCGCTATGTCGCAAGCGGGCCATTGCTCTCCAGCGCTTCGGGGCTTCTGTCGGTAGCGCGCGATCGTGAGTTCGGCGTCACCTCACGCCGCACCACTCGCGCCCGTACTGGGGGCCAGCCACGTCGCTATCGAGGTCGCCAACCTCGACAGATCGGTCGAGTTCTATCGGCGCTCGCTCGGGTTGCGCGTGGTGGTCGACGATCGCAGTGGTCCATCAGGCCCCTCGATCAAGGGATTGATCGCCGATTTTGCAATCGAGCTCACTGAGAGGCCGGGGGCCGTCGCATCACGCGATTTCTGCCTGTCATTCAGCGTCCGCGGCATCGAGCAGATCCACCAGGCATTTCGCGAGGCAGAGTTCGGCGAAGCGGGGGACCTCACTCCACTCGACGGCGCGCTATTCTTCTTCATCCGCGACCCGGACGGCAATGCGGTTGAACTTATCGAACTTCCATATGCCGCGACGACGCTTGGGCAACTGCTTGACGCCCTCGCCCGAAATTCCAGCAGCGAGAACTGAAATGGCGACGACTGCGATCGACCCCTACGCTCGCCTCGAGGCGTTGGGCCTGCACCTACCGCCGCCGCCGCCGCCGGTAGCCAATTTCGTCGGTGCCGTTCGGATCGGCGAGTTGCTGTTCCTTTCGGGGCAGGGGCCGGTCAGTCCGGTCTATGGTTGGAAGCTCGGCAAGGTAGGTGCCGATTTCACGGCTGCGGAGGGTTATGACCACGCCCGGATCGTCGGCCTGAATCTTCTGGGGGTACTGCATCACGAACTCGGCTCGCTGACCCACGTCACGCGTGTCGTGAAGGTTCTCGGCATGGTCAACGCAACGCCGGATTTCACTGCTCATCCCAGCGTCATCAACGGTTGTTCGGACTTGTTCGGGGAAATCTTCGGACCGGAAATCGGCGCGCATGCGCGCTCAGCCTTCGGGGTCGGGTCGCTTCCGGGAAACATCAGTGTCGAAATCGAAGCGATTTTCGCCGTTCGGGGGCAGGGATGACCAGCCTCGGTGATGCGAACGCGGCACAACGCGACGCCGATGCTATTCTGAGTCCCCTCGACAAGGGCGTCCCGCTCGGCATCGCGCCGATGCCGATTGCCGCGGTCTCCGCGCAGCAGTGGAACATCCTCCGTGGCGATCTCCCGTTGCCGGCCGCGCTGATCCGTGAAGAGTCACTTCAGCACAACGCGCGCTGGATGCGTTCCTTCATCGAGGCGAACGGCGTTCAGATCGCGCCGCACGGCAAAACGACCATGGCTCCGGCGCTCTTCGACCTGCAACTCGCGGCAGGCGCCTGGGGGATAACCCTGGCGACCCCGCACCAGGTCGCCGCCGCGATCGCGCTCGGTTATCGGCGGATCTTCATTGCAAACCAGATCATCGGGCGGGCAGCGCTCCGGTATCTGTTCGATTCGATCGCCGCGGATGACGAGCTGGAGCTCTACTGCCTGGTCGATTCGATCGACCTGGTCGAGCAGATCGACAGGATCGGCGACGACGCCGGTGCAACGAAGCGCCTGGCCGTACTGGTGGAGAAGGGTTTCGCCGGGGGGCGCACCGGATGCCGGAGCGTCGCCGACGCGACGGCCGTGGCGCGCCGCGTGGCGGCATCGCGGCACCAGATGCTCGCCGGCGTCGAGGGCTTCGAGGGAATCGTGCGTGGCGAAAATCTCGAAACGACGCTGCAGGCGGTGCGCGTGCTGCTTGACGAGGTCGTGGAGGTTGCCGAGCACTGTGACCGCGAAGGCCTCTTCGGCGTCGGACCGGCCATGCTCAGTGCGGGCGGCTCGGCCTTCTTCGATCTGGTGGTGAGTGCGTTCAAGCGCGCGAAGCTGGCCGTGCCGCCTACCATATTGCTGCGAAGCGGCTGCTACATCACGCACGACGCGGGGATGTACGCCTTCGCCATGCGGTTCCTCCGTGACCGCGCGCCTGAACTGTTCGAGCAGGGCGGGCCGCGTGCCGCACTGGAGGTGTGGGGATATGTGCAGGCGCGGCCCGAGCCGAATCTGGCGATCGTTGCGCTCGGCAAGCGCGACCTGTCGTATGACCAGCTCCCGGTCCTGCAACACTGGTTCCGCCCCGACAGCGATATGTCGGTACCGGGGGCCCTGTCTGACCGGCACAAGGTGGGTCATCTCGACGACCAGCATTGCTATGTGAGCGTTCCCGCCGACACGCCCCTGATCGTGGGCGACATGGTCGGCCTGGGCATCTCGCATCCCTGCCTGACCTTCGACAAATGGCGCGTCATCCACACCGTAAGCGAGCGGTACGACGTGACCGGGTCGATACGCACCTATTTCTGACATAAGAAAATTGGAGAGATCGAATGACCAATCCGCTCATGCAGCGCCTGAAGGCAGGCAAGGTCTGCGTCAACGGCTGGCTCACGGTTCCCGACGCATTCGTCGGCGAGGTCATGGCGCAGACCGGCTGGGACAGTCTGACGATCGACCTGCAGCATGGCTTGCACGACTACCGGTCCCTGGTGAGCACCCTTCAGGCGCTGCACGGTCGTCCCGTCACGCCGCTGGTGCGCGTTCCCTGGAACGAGCCCGGTATCATCGGCAAGGTGCTGGACGCCGGGGCGTGGGGCGTGATCTGCCCGATGGTGAACACCGCCGAGGATGCGAAGGCGCTGGTCGACGCCTGTCTCTATACGCCGCAGGGCGCCCGCTCGAACGGACCGATCCGCGCCGGATTCTATGGCGTTGCAAATTCCTACCAGGGGATCGCTAACGCGAACGTCCTCGTCCTGCCGCAGATCGAGACGCCTGAGGCCGTCGACAACCTGGAGGCAATCCTCGACACGCCCGGCATCAGCGGGGCTTATGTGGGACCGAGCGATCTAGGCCTGTGCATGGGCCTGCCGCCGATTCTCGACAGGGAGGAACCCGAGATCCTCGCGATCTACGAACGCGTGATCGCTGCCGTGCGCCAGCGCGGGCAGATCGCCGGCATCCAGAACAACACGCCCGGCTATGCCGCGCGGATGGGCCAGATGGGATTCCAGATCCTGACCGTGGCAACAGACGTCAATCTGATGGGGTTCGCGGCGTACCAGTCGGTCCAGGCGACGCGCGGGGCAATCGGCGAACTGGCGGCGGCATGACCGGGGGAACGCAAGAGGACAGGGTCACCCGCTATGATATCGTCATTCGTGGCGGCGAGATCCACAACGGATCGGGGCGGCCGGGCCGGGTGGGCGACGTGGCGATCCGCGACGGACTGATCGTCGCGCTGGACCAGGTCGAAGGGCGTGGGGTCGAAGAGATCGATGCCGCCGGTTGCATTGTCACGCCCGGGTTCATCGACGTCCATACGCATTATGACGGTCAGGCGATGTGGGAGAACACGCTGGCGCCTTCGTCGAACCATGGCGTCACGACCGTCGTGATGGGCAATTGCGGCGTCGGCTTTGCGCCCTGCCGCCCCGATCAGCACGACATGCTGGTCGAGCTCATGGAGGGCGTGGAGGATGTGCCCGAAATCGTGATGACCACAGGTCTGCCCTGGAACTGGGAGACGTTCCCGGATTACCTCGACGCACTCGATCGGCGGCAACTCGACATCGATGTCGCCGCGCAATTGCCGCATTCGGCGGTCAGGGTTTATGTGATGGGAAAGCGCGGTGCCGGTCGCGAGGCGCCCACCAGCGACGATCTGAAGCAAATGCGCGCGATCACCGCCGAAGCGATCCGCAGCGGCGCGATCGGGGTGTCGACGTCGCGCAACATACTGCATCGTACCAAGGCCGGCGAGATGGCACCCAGCCTTTTCTCCGATAAGGACGAACTGCTGGCGCTGGCAGAAGGGCTGCGCGATGCAGGCGCGGGCGTGTTCCAGATGATACCGCAAGTGACCGGCAACGCGGCGGAAGAGTTCGCCCTGATGCGGTGCATTGCTGAAACCTCCGGACGTCCGCTGGCCTTTTCGTTGTTGCAGATGCAGACCGGCGATCCGGGTGCCTGGCAGCAGTCGCTGGCCTTGCTGGCGGACGCGGTCGCCGATGGGGTGACGATGCGTGCGCAGGTCTTCCCGCGCCCGGTCGGCTTCCTTTACGGGCTCGACCTCTCGTTCCATTATTTCACGCTGCACCCCAGTTACAAGGCAATCGCTCACCTGCCGCTGACCGACCGGGTCGCTGCGTTGCGCGACCCGGATATGCGCGCCCGCCTCATCGCCGAGCAGCCTTCGAGCAGCAACGAGGTTGAACTCGCGCTCTGCAAGCAGTTCAAATATGCCTTTCCGATGGGCGATCCGCCGAATTACGCACCTGATGCAGCGGACCAGATCGCCCGTCGCGCGGCCGGACTCGGCCTTTCGGTGCCGGAATATGCGCTCGACCTCCTGGTTGGCGACGAGGGCAGGGCGATCTTCTTCCTGCCCGGCGCCAACTATCGCGACGGGAATCTCGACGCTGCACGGACCATGGCGCGCGATCCGAACACGGTGCTCGGCCTCGGCGATGGCGGTGCGCATTACGGTATGATCTGCGATGCGAGCTATCCCACCTCCTACCTGCAGAGCTGGGTGCGCGACGCTCCGCCGGCGACTGCCATTCCGCTTCCCGAGGCCATTCGATCGCTGGCGTGGGAGCCTGCACTCAGTGTCGGCCTGGAAGATCGCGGGCGACTGGAACTCGGCCATCGCGCCGATGTGAATGTGATCGATCTGAAAGCGCTTCGGCTGCACGCACCTACCACCGCGCATGATCTGCCCGCGGGCGGGCGGCGCCTGCGTCAGCGCGCCGACGGATATGTGGCGACAGTCGCCGGTGGCGTGGTGACCTATCGCAACGGCGAGCACACCGGTGCACTGCCGGGGCGGCTCGTGCGCGGGGCACGATCGGCACCCTGACGACTCGCTCCCCACCGAGGTCGGGTGGATGTCGTGTTCACTTCGCCGCCGAAGGCGATCGGAATAGTCAAGGAATATCGTGACGGATCATCGATTGCGCATTCCCCTGCTCGACACCCGCGAGATGCCGATCACTGGCTATCTTGACCGTCTATCCGCACGCCCCGGTGAGCGGCTGACCGCGCACGTCTCCGTCCTGGCGGGCGAGCCTTTCACCGCTCGACTGCAGCGCGTCATCTCGGGTGACCCCAACCCATCGGGTCCGGGCCTGAGGTTCGAAGACCTGTCACACCGATACCACGAAACGCATCCCGGCGTGCGCCAGTCCATCTGTCCGGGATCCCACGCCGAGATGCCGGGTCCGGATCTGGCCCCGAGTGAGGGTGCGACATGGAGTGTATTGATCTGCCTGACGATGAATCTGGGCAGGGGTATCATCCTCGAGCAGCGCGCCGCGGACCGCTCCGTTACAATGCGCCTGACTGACCTTGGTCTACGCGCTGAGGTATCTAGCGGCGGGGATATGGTGATCCTCGATTTGCTCGGCGTGCTGCCTACAGACGTTTGGGTGCGGGTTTGGCTCAGCGTGGATCCGTCGTCTCGGCGCCTGACGATAGGTCGTGTCGACGCTGATAGTCGAGGTCAATCGGCTGACGCCGGGCTTCCGGAGGGCTTTGAACTGGTCAGCGGGGGGCGATTGACCGTGGCCGCGGGCGGGGAGGAGTTGGCCAGCCATTTCACCGGAAAGATTGAGGACCCCGCCGTTTATCGGGGATGGGGCCCCCCCTGGTCCGGTGGCGCCTCTCACAACCGTCTCGTCGCCCGGTGGGACTTCTCTCTTTCGATGGGCACACAGCATGTTGTCGCGAGTGCCGGGTCAGCAGTCGACGGCGTGCTGCGCAACCTGCCCACCCGCGCTGTGACAGGGTCGCGGTGGAGTGGCGACGAGCATGTATGGCGCCACGCGCCGGATCAATATGGTGCCATCCATTTCCACGAGGACGACTTCGGCTCATGTGATTGGGATCGATCCTTTGCGTTCGACGTACCAGGCGACCAGCGCAGCGGTGCGTATGCGTTTCACTTAACGACGAAGGACGGGGAGGACTGGCTGCCTTTCTATGTTCTGCCGCCCTGCGGCGCGACGCAGGCACGCGTCGCATTTCTCGCACCGACCTATACTTATATGGCCTATGCGAACTGCTATTTCGCCAATCGTGCGCCGGAAGCGCGGGCACGATCCGCGAGTTGGGGCGCCTCGCCCTACACTGGCGGCGCGTTCGGTTCCTATGGCCGTTCGACCTATAATTGGCACGCGGACGGGTCGGGCGTCGCGTTGAGTTCGCGCCATCGTCCGATCCTGACCATGCGGCCGAATTTCGTCTTCGAAGACGATTCGAAAGGGTCGGGCGTGCGGCACTATCCCGCGGATACCCATTTGCTCGCCTGGTTCGAGGACAAGGGCATCGCCTTCGACGTCATCACCGATGAAGATCTCGATGACGAGGGCGTGGCGCTGATTCGTGAATATGATGCAGTGGTCACCGGTTCGCACCCGGAATACCATACTGCAGGGACGCTTGATGCCATCGCCCGTTATGTCGCCGATGGCGGCAACCTGGCCTATCTCGGCGGCAATGGCTTCTACTGGCGCATCGCGCGCAATCCGTCGTCGCCCGAGGTCATCGAGGTGCGGCGCGCCGAGGGCGGGATACGGTTGTGGGCGGCACAGCCGGGCGAATATCACCATCAGCTCGATGGTTTCCTTGGCGGGATGTGGCGCCGCGCCCGGCGCTATCCGCAGGCGTTGGTCGGCATCGGCTTCACTGCCCAGGGGCCGTTTGAGGCGACCTATTTTCGCCGCCGCGCAGCCTCCTATGACGGACCCGCGGCCTGGATATTCGAGGGCGTGGAGGAGGACCGCTTCGGGGACTACGGACTTTCGGCCGGCGGTGCCGCGGGTTTCGAACTCGATCGCGCGGATGCGGTGCTAGGGTCGCCAGGCAAGCTGCATGTTCTCGCCACTTCCGAAAATCCGCCTGCAAGTTTCAGTGCGGTGCATGAGGAGATGCTGACCGAAAGCCTCACTCTTTCAGGTGAGCCGGCCGGAGATCTCGTGCGTGCGGACATGGTCTATGTTGAAACCCCGGCGGGTGGCGGTGTCTTCTCGGTCGGCTCGATCACGTTCTGCGGCAGCTTGTGGGACGGCAAGCGCTTTGATGGTCCGGTATCGCGGATACTCGAAAATGTAGTGCGCCGATTCTCTGGATACGAAGCGGCTGCCGATCCGATCCTGCCGTGAGGTCCTGAGCGGCCGCCGACGGCTCTCTTTCCGTAGCAATAGCTTGTATTACATTATTTTCGCCGCTCCTGAGCGCCCGTCGATGCCGAGAACGAAAAACCCAGAAACCGTCACGAATTTAGACCTTGCCCTATATATAGTTTTCACTACTGTGACAAATGCGTTACGCGGCTGATCGAACAGTCGTCAGCACCTAACCTGAGGGGGAGAATGATGCGCCACGGCCTTCTGTTCACCGCTTCCGTCTTCGCGATGGCAGCCGTTACGTCCGCACATGCGCAAGTTGCGCAGCAATCTCAAAATGAGCTGACACGAGAGACTTTGGCGCCGCAGACGGCAGAGACCGTTGCTCCCCTGGCGGCGGATCCTGTGATACCGCAAACCGCCGGCTCCACCGACATCGTCGTGACCGCGCAGCGACGATCGCAGTCGCTGCAGAAAGTGCCGATCGCCGTGACGGCATTTTCCTCCGAAGCGCTGGAGAAGCAGCAGATTCGCAACGCCTCCGACCTGCAGTTGACGCTGCCCAACGTTTCTTTCACGAAGACCAACTTCGCGGACTCAAGTTTTACCATCCGAGGAATCGGCGATCTCTGTGTCGGCGATTCGTGCGAAGCAGCAACCGCCATCCACGTCAACGGCTCGCCTTTGTTCGCCACGCGCATCTTCGAAACCGAGTATTTCGATCTCGAGAGGGTCGAGGTGCTTCGTGGTCCGCAGGGGACTCTGTTTGGGCGCTCCGCCACCTCGGGCGTCGTTAATGTGATCACCGCGAAGCCAGATCTGCACGCCTTTGGGGTCAGCGCAGACGTCGAGTACGGTAATTACAACTCGGTTCGCTCGCGTGCGATGATAAACTTGCCTATCGGCCCGACGCTTGGGGTGCGCGTTGCTGGCTATTATCTCAACCGCGACGGCTACACGTACAACGCGGTGCAGGATTCGCGGATCGATGGCCGCGATGAGTATTCGATCCGCGGATCGCTGCGGTGGGAGCCATCCTCGTCTACCACGGTCGACCTCATGGGTTCGTACTTCCGCGAAAAGGATGACCGCCTTCGCATCCAGAAGCAGATGTGCCAGCGCGATCCAACCGGCGTCCTAGGCTGCCTCAATGGTCGGCTGGACTATTCCAAGACGAATTTCAATGCGACCAGCAGCGGTACTCTGCTGTCGCAGCAATTCGTTTCGTTGGCCCTTGGGCCACAGCTCGGCGCGGCGCTCAGTCTCGGCAGCGTCTACGGACCCGACTCCTTTGCAGGCTACACGGAGCCTGCCGACCCGCGCGTGGTGAACACCTATGTGACCCCGACCTACTTCACCGATGAGCTGCAAATCCAAGGCCGCATCGATCACGACTTCGGACCAATCAAGGCGCAGTTTACCGGGCTGTATCAGCGCACCAACTACGACGCTTCCCAGGATTACAGCCCCGGCATCGCATCGCGGAGTCAGATCCAGCCGGCGCTCAATGCGCTTGCCGCGCTGGGCGCCGGTGCGATTCCTGGCCTGCCCGCGTCGTATTTTTCGTCCTTTGTCAATGCGATCATCCCGGACGGTCCGAACGGCAAGATCTGCACTTCGCTGCCAGATCCTGCCTCTTCGGGCATCTTCTCCGGCAAAAGCATTTGCGGACAAACGCCGCTCGCGCTGGATCGCTCAAATCGAAAAACCGACTCCTGGTCGGCCGAAGCGATTTTCACGTCGAAGTTCGACGGTCGGTTCAATTTCCTGCTTGGCGGGATCTACTCGCGCGAGATCTTCCACGTTTCCGATTATGACGTGAGCTCATTCGGCTCGGGGTATCTCTCGGGGCTGTACGGCAGTTTCACCTCGCTTGGCGCTGGGGTGGCGCCGTCTTTCCTTGCCACACCGTTTTTCTACAGCAGCACGGATCGATATCGCCTCAATTCTTACGGGATTTTCAGCGAAGGCTATTTCGACATTTCCGACCGCCTCAAGCTGACCGTCGGTCTCCGCTACAACAACGACAATAAGTCCGTCGTCAACCGCACATCATTTGCCGATTTTCTGGCACCGTACACCACGCAAGGCAGCTCGTTCACATCGCCCTTCGCCGGCAGTTATGATGCCGATCCGGTCTTGGCCGGCAACCAGCCGTTCGTCGTCCGCAATGGTCAATTTGACGCCTTTACCGGTCGGGCCGTGCTCGATTACCAATTTACGCCCCATAATCTTCTCTACGCGTCATACTCGCGCGGCTATAAATCGGGCGGTTTCAACCCGGCCGTGCAGTCCGCCGGTATTACCGTACCGGATGCCTTTGGCCCGGAGCATATCGACGCGTTCGAGATCGGCTCGAAAAACACCTTCGCCAACGGCGCGCTGACGCTCAATCTTACGGGATTCTTCTACCGATATAAGGGACTTCAGCTCGCCCGCATCGTCGCACAGACGGCGATCAACGACAATATCGACGCCCAGATCTACGGCCTGGAAGCCGAAGCGATCGTTCGGCCGGGCCCGAACACGCGGATCAATATCGGCGCCAGCTACCTTCACACCGAGGTCTTGGACGACACTAAGTTCGTCAATCAACGTGATCCGTCCGGTGGCAATCCAAACTCCGTCATCGTGAAAGACTTGTCGGCAGCATACAACTGCGCTGTGGTGGCCAATGCGGGAGGCGCCGCGACAGCGGTGGGCTTCGTGAACGCGGTCAATAATTCGATTAATGCCTCGCAGGGGCTGACCGAAGCGAACGGCCTGCGACCCACCACGACTTTCCCGAGCGACGCCAATCTCGGTACGCAATATGGTGCGTTCAGCCTGTGCTCGACACTTGCTGACGCGGCGGCCGGGACGGGGGGCGCGATCAGCGTCTACAATTCCGGGGTTCCTGTGAGCATCAGGGGCAATAAGCTTCCTCAGGCCCCTACGGTCAAATTCTCGATCGGCATCGATCAGACGATTCCGCTGCACCGCGGCTGGACACTCGTTCCACGCCTCGACCTTACCTACACAGGGGAGCAATATGGCAGCATCTTCAATGGGTTCGTCAACAAGATTCCGGGGTATGAGCAGGCCAACGCGCAAATTCAGCTGAACGGGCGCGACGACGCCTGGTACGTGAGGGCATTCGTCCAGAACATTTTCGACAATAATGCGATCACGGGGCTCTATCTCACCGATCAGTCCTCCGGATTGTACACAAATGTCTTCACGCTCGACCCCCGCCGATACGGCATCGCGGCCGGAGTCAAATTCTAGACATGAAACGGCGCCGTCGATCATGCGGATATGGTCGGCGGCATCGTATCAACCAGTGGCCGCGGATTAACAACGGCGCTCCGCGCGAATGATTTTGTGCGCGACGGGAGAAGACAGTGACCAGTCTGCTCAAGCAATACATGGATGGGGCCTGGGTCGATAGCCTTGGTGGCGAGGTCCACCAGGTACTCAATCCGGCAACCGAGCTGCCTGTTACGCAGATCGTCCTCGGAACCGCCCGCGACGTCGATGTAGCTGTCGCAGCGGCACGTCGCGCTTTTGGAGATTATTCCCGCACCAGCCTCGGCGCGCGCATCGCACTGCTTGAGAGCGTGATCCAGCAGTATCAGATGCGCATCCCCGATCTTGTCAGGGCGGTGAGCGAAGAGGTCGGCGCACCGATCGGCTTTTGCGGCGTCGCCCAGGTGCCGGCCGGTCTGGGGCAGTTCATGGCGACACTGGCCGCGCTGCGGGATTTTCCGTTTGAGGAAAGCGTCGGAAACGGGCGCGTGGTTCACGAGCCGATCGGTGTCGTGGCGATGATCACGCCGTGGAACTGGCCGCTCAATCAGATTTGCGCGAAGCTGGCGCCAGCCCTCGCCGCGGGCAACACGGTCGTGCTGAAGCCCTCCGAGGAGGCGCCATCGTGCGCAATGATCCTTGCCGAGATTCTTCACGATGCCGGCGTCCCGCCGGGCGTGTTCAATCTCGTGAATGGCCGCGGGACCGAAGTCGGCGCTGCGCTCGCGGAACACGCGGATGTCGACATGGTGAGCTTCACCGGTTCCACGCGCGCCGGAATCGCAGTCGCCGTGGCCGCCGCGCGTACGGTCAAACGCGTTCACCAGGAACTGGGCGGAAAGGCGCCCAATCTGGTGCTGCCGGGCGCCGACCTGCCAACGGCGCTGGCCCAGACCGTACCTGGCATCTTCGCGAACAGCGGCCAGAGCTGCATCGCGCCGACACGTCTGCTCGTCCATCGCGCGCAGGCGGACGTGGCGATCACGGTCACAAAGGCGATCGCCGAGCAGGTTCAGGTTGGCGACCCTGCGGTGATGGGGCCGCATATCGGCCCGGTGATCAACGCCACCCAGTTCGACAAAATCCAGGATCTCATAAAGGCGGCGATCGACGAAGGCGCCAGGGTCGTAAGCGGCGGCCTCGGGCGGCCGGAAGGTTTCACATCGGGTTTTTACGTTCGGCCAACCGTCCTGGCCGGGGTCACGCCTGCAATGCGCATATGGCAGGAGGAAATTTTCGGCCCGGTGGCGACCGTTACCCTGTACGACGACCTTGATGAAGCGGTGACGCTGGCGAACGACACGATGTTCGGGCTTTCCGCGGTTGTCTCGGGAGACCCCGTTCTCGCCGCGGCCACTGCGCACAGACTGCGCGCCGGCCTTGTGACCATCAACAGCTGGGCGACGCCGATGGGCTTGCCTTTCGGCGGATACGGGCAGTCCGGCAACGGTCGGGAAGGCGGCAGGTTCGGGCTCGCCGATTTCATGGAGGTCAAGACGATCGCCGGGGCGCCGGCCTGATTTGCAGCTTGACGATGAAGTAGCCCGCCGTCCGCTGGGCGCGTTGGTGCGGAAATATCAGTGAGCCTTCGGCCCAGCACCATGCGGCGCCGCACGTACAATAATGGAGCAACACAGATGGCTGTCGCTGGCGTGGATGAAAAGTCGGGATCGACCCATGCCAAGGCGTGGATCGGCCAGGCTCCATCATCATCTCAAATCTTTGCCTTCCTGTTGCTTGGAACGACGGCACTTCTGATTGCCGGCGTGCAACCCGTCGTTCTTGGCGCGCTGGTCGATGAGGCGCGGTTGTCCGCGTCCGCGGTCGGTTGGACGGTGGCGATCGAGTTCGTCACGATCGGGATCGGAGTCGCCATCGCGAGCAGTGTCTGGGACCCGGCAAAGATCCGAGGTCGCGTCGCCATCGCTGCGGTCGTCCTGATCGTGGTGGACTTGCTGATCTCGCGCCTCACCGGCGGTGGTATCCTGGCTGATCGCGCGGTCGCGGGGCTGGCGGAAGGCGTCCTGGTTGCGCCGGCGGCGATCATCATCGCGCGCGCGCCCACTCCGGCGCGATGGGCGGGCATCCTGTTGGTCCTTCAGGGCGTGGCGCAATTCGTGCTGGCGGCGGTGCTCCCGGGCACCGCCATGAAGGCCGGCGGCGCCGATGGTGCCTTCTATGTACTCGCGGCGGCCGTTGCCATCTCCCTGCTCGTCGTACCTCTGTTGCCCGGGCATATGGCGCGCCTCAGGGTCAGTGCCGTGGAGCACCCGCAGAACAGCTGGACGCTGGCGAGCGTTTCCAGTCTTTTCTCCGTATTCCTGACCTACGCCTATTTCATCGGAGCATTTTCCTATTTCGGACTGTTGGCAAGGCAGGCCGGACTTGGTTTGGAACAGGTTGGCAATGTCATCGCGCTGACGGTCGCCACCTCGATCCTCGGATCTGCCGGCCTTGCGATGGTTGCCCAGCGCGTTCACTATTATACGATCGCTACCATCTGTCTTTGCGTCAATGTCGGTCTGATCGTCTTTATCACCTCGCTCCCGGACTACAGGTCGTTGCTGCTTGCCGGGACAGCGTTCGGCTTCTTCTGGGGAATATTCACGCCCCTGCAGGTCGCCCTCGTTATCGAGAACGACAGATCGCGGCGCACGGCGTTGGTTATTCCCGGTGTCCAGGCGCTGGGAGCTGCAGGCGGTCCGCTGTTATGTTCCGCATTCGTTACGCAAGGTGACGCGCGCGGTGCGTTCGCGTCCGCGTTGGTCTGCCTGATCGGGGCATTCGCAATTTCGACATGGCTGCATTTCAGGACGAAGCCAGCGGAGCCGGCGCAGTGATCGAGCTGGACCGCTGCCGCGAGATTTCGTTGGCCGAAGCGAATCCATCCGCCGATCAAGCCGTGCGGAGGCCACGAGGTGCGAGTTCCCTTTACGTTCTAGCCTGTCAGAGGATATGTCAAGCGGCGCGACGGCCACCGCTGCATTCCTCGGTCAGTCCTCGTCACCGCCGATTGATCAGCTCGCCAACCGTGCGTCCATTTCCAGAATCCTTGTCGATGGTGCGCACGACGGGCGCAACATCTATTCATCTTGATCTCGGCGGCCTTGGCCGATGAGCTTGCGGTCGGCAATCAGCAGCCGACACACCTTGCGCCGCCGATCCTCGGGCTGGGCGGCGCTCACGCTCTCTGCGGCATGTCTGCGCGCTCTTCGGCGCCCGCCCGGGCCGGCCATCGCTGTAACATGGCTCGATCACGCATAGGCCACCGACGCCGCCGTCGGGCCTTGAGGCACAATGGTGCCAGCGCGGTGCAAGGCGATGAGTTCCTTCTGTGCTTCTGGCGCGCGATCCAAAGAGCCGATGCCTTGCGGCGCGGTCGTCGCGAAGGTCTCGGTAGCCCTTTCCGCTCTGACAGCAGCTCTGTGGAACCAGAGATATTTGCACGTCGAAGCAGCCGCAAGCCATTCTTGGGCTGGCGGCGCGCTCAACGACAGCCAATTCTCAACTTGTCCGATTGCGAAGTTCGCGCTTGTCGATTTTGCCGACGCTGGTCTTGGGAAGGCAGTCGATGCACTCGAACCGTGCGGGAACCGCGAAACGAGGCATTTGGCCCGTCGCGGCATGTTCAGCCAGCAGGGATCCCAAAGAATCGATCGCCTCGGCAGCCTGGGCGAGTTCGTCGATGACGATGAACGCGATGGGGCGTTCGCCCCAATGCGGATCGGGCACGCCAATAACCGCCGCCTCTTTCACGAGCGGATGACGCAACATGAGATCTTCGAGTTGCACGGAGGAAATCCATTCGCCGCCACTCTTGATGACGTCTTTCAGGCGGTCCCTGATCTCGACCGTCCCATTCGACGTGATCGTTGCTATGTCCTGGGTATGCAGCCAACCACCCCGCCATAGATCGTCGCTCGACGAGCTGTCTCCGGGGTAGCAGGCCGTCAGCCAAGGCGCGCGGAGGACGAGTTCGCCGACTGATATGCCATCGCGTGGTTGGGGCATCATTTCCGCATCGACAGTCGTTGCAGCGACAAGTGGCACCAACCGTCCGGCCCGGCGCAACTCGGCACTGTTTTCACCGGCACTGCGTGCGATCGCGACGACAGGTCCCGTCTCCGACATGCCATAACCGGCAAATGTGGTGATCCCCGATCGGGTGGCCGCATTTTGGAGAGCCTCCGGCAAAGCCGAGCCGCCGACCAGCATCGCCCAGGGTGCCAGCGTCGCCATGCCGACGGTGTCCGCTGCGTCGAGGATCATGCGCAGCACCGTCGGCACGCAATGTGAAAAGCTGACCCCTTCGCGCACTTTCAGATCGATGATTAGCGCCGGCTCGTAGCGTCCGGGATAGACCTGCTTGATGCAGGCCATCGTCGCGACGAGAGGCAAACCCCAGGCGTGGACGTGGAACATCGGCGTCAGCGGCATGTAGACATCGTCCCGGCGCAATCCCTGCCCGACGGGTTGCCAGCCCATCGTCGTCGCCAGCGCAAGTGCGTGGAGCACGATCTGGCGGTGACTGAACGCGACTGCCTTGGGGAGACCGGTGGTGCCGGTCGTGTGGAAGGTGGTCGCTACGGCGTTCTCGTCGAAATCGACAAAGGCGAACGGGGGCGACGCGGCCGCGAGAAGCACTTCATATTCGCCCGCCACGCCGTCCATGCCGACGGCACCATTCTCGTCGATCAGCACGTGGCAAGTGAGCTCCGGCAGATCGGGAAGAATGTCCGCAACCAGTGTCGCGAAGTCAGCGTGGAAAATAAGATGGGTTGCGCCCGTACTAGCGAGGCAGTGGACGAGCTGCGCCCGCGAAAGTCGGACATTCACGGTCTGAAGCACCGCGCCCATCATTGGAACCGCGAAATAGGCCTCGAGATAGCGGTGGCTGTCCCAGTCCATCACCGCCACCGTTGTTCCTTCGCCGACACCAAGCGCCGACAACGCCGACGCCAGGCGGTGAACCCGTTCGGCCATGGCCGCATAGGTGTAGCGAAACCTGTCGCGGTAGACGATCTCCTGTTCGGCCGCGGTCGCGACGGCGCCCTCCAGGATGTGACGGATCAGCAGCCCTGTCGGGACGTGCCCGGCAGCGGCTTCGACGAACTTCAATGACATCAGGCTTCCTTCCGCAGCAACGTTACGCGCGAGCCGCTGGTGCGAGCGGCCTGGACGGGATCAGCAGGGTCATCGCCGCCGCCATGAGCAACGCGAGGGTCATCAGACCGAAACTGCCTGCAAAGCTCCCGGTAAGGCCGACCGATCGACCGATCGCATAGGGCGCCAGGACCGCACCGATCTGCCCGACCGTGGACGTCACGCCCCAGAAGGCGCCGCGGCTGCCGGGCGGTGCCAGCCCTACTGCGATCGCGGCGAAGGTGCCGATGATGCCGAAGAGGAAAAAAGCGGCGACCGAAAGACCAAATACACAGCCGACCAGCGAAGGCGCCGCAAACGCAATCCACATGCCGATCGCACCTCCAGCGAAACTGGCTGCCAGCACGCGCGGCAACAGCGTCATGCGCCCGCCGCGACCGGCCCAGCCAAGCGCGAGCAGACCGATGACGCCGGCGAAATAGGGAATGCCGCCGAGAACGCCGCTCGCCTTCACATCGACGCCGCGCGCGATCGAGAGATAGCTCGGCATCCAGCCGATGAAACCCGAAAAGGCGATGAAGAACAGGAACCAGATGGCGGCCGCCAGCCATAAAACGGGAAGCCGCAGCAATTGCCCGATCGGTATCGCGTCATGCGCCACAAGGCCCGCCGCCGACACCTCAGCGCCATCCCTTGGCACGCAGATGTAATTGATGACCGCCGCAACGAGCGCGGGAAGTGCCATGAGGAAGAAGATGCTTCGCCAGCCGAACGCGCCGATCAGGCTGCCGACAAGCGGCCCGGCGATGGCCGGCGCGATCGCGAACGATGTCGACAGAAGCCCCGACGCAACGGCACGGTCATGTGGCTCGAAATGATCGCCGAGCAATTTTACCATCGCGCTGTTGCTCAACGCCTCGGACAGGCCGAGCAGCAGGCGCACCACGACCAGCGCCGTGACGGTGGTGAGCAGGCCGGTGAGGCCTGTGAACAGCGCCCATAGGAGAGGCGACACGATCAACAGCGCGCGTGCACTCCAGCGATCGGCGAGAATGCCACCGGGGATTTGCGCCAGACCATAGCCGATCGCGAACGAAGACAGCAGCACGCCGAACGTCTCGGGCGGCATGGAAAGCGCCTTCATCAAAGTCGGCCCGGCAAAACCGATGACCGTCCGGTCTAGATAGTTGGCGATCTGGAAGAACCACAGCGCCCCGATAATCCTCAACCGGCCGTTCATAGCCTCTCCTTCGCCAGGTGCGTGTCTGCATTTCATCTCATAGCGAAATCGCTCCATTACATGCAATATTAATTGACATGACCCATTTTCATAGCAAGATGGGGCCAAATCAGGTCATATTGCATGGATGGCGTTGCTCTCTGGCTCGGCGATTGCTCCGCCTCCTGCAAGCTTGGTCCATCGTAAGGGGATAAAATGACGCCATCTGCCGTTTTGCGTACGATGCTGGCCCGTGGCGGCTTGATCACCGCACCCGGTGCTTATGACGGACTGACGGCGCGGCTTGTGCAGGCCGCCGGATTCGATGCCGTCTATATGACCGGGGCGGGAACCTCGGCCGCTCACGGCTATCCCGATTACGGGCTGCTGACGATGAGCGAGATGGTCGAGAATGCTGCGCGGATGAGCCGTTCGGTGGACATCCCCCTGATCGCCGACGCCGACACGGGATATGGCAATGAAGTGAACGTGACCCGGACGGTGCGCGAGTTCGAAGCGCGCCGCGTTGCCGCGATCCATATCGAGGATCAGGTGTCTCCCAAAAGATGCGGGCATCTTGTGGGCAAGGAAGTTATCCCGCACGACGAATATCTTTCCAAGATCCGGGCCGCCGTGGCGGCGCGGCGCGACCCCGATTTCGTGTTGATCGCACGCACCGACGCGCGGAGCGTCATGGGCCTGGACGAGGCGATAGCACGTGCGCGCGGCGCGCTCGAAGCCGGAGCCGACATGGCGTTTGTCGAGGCGCCGGAGACGCTGGAAGAAATGGCGGCGATCCCCTCCAAAGTTGGCGGGCCTTGCCTGCTGAACATGGTCCCGGGAGGCCGCACCCCGTTGGTCTCTCATGAGGAGGCCGCAAAGATGGGCTTCCGGCTGGTCATTCATCCCGGCATAGCGTTGCTTGCCGTGGTGGCCGGCGTCGATGCTGCCCTCGCCACGCTGAAGGGCGCCGGTAAACCGCAGAAGTTGGGCAGCGACACGCTGGCGGCTTTCTATGAGAGACTCGGGTCGCGCGAATGGGATGCGATCCGCAACGGTTCGCCGGCAGTCGGGGCCTGAGATGGGCAGGACGCTCTTCGAGAAGATCTGGGACCAGCATATCGTTCAGGATCTGGGGGACGGCTGGGCGCTGCTCCATGTCGATCGCCATCTCTTGCACGATCTCTCGGGGCCGATGGCGTTCAAGGCGATCGTCGAGCGCGGCCTGGACGTGCCCAATCCGGAGCTGGCTTTCGCAACCCCCGATCATGCTGTCTCGAGCGCGCCGGGCCGTACCGCGGCGACCTTTCCGACCGGCCAGCGCTTCTACGACGCCATGGTGGAACAGACGCGCGCCAGGGGCATCCGCCTGTTCGATCTCGGCGAGCGCGGGCAGGGGATCGTTCACGTCACCGGACCGGAGCTCGGCCTCGTGCTGCCGGGCGCGACGGTCGTCTGTGCTGACAGTCATACCTGCACCAATGGCGGCCTGGGAGCACTTGCCTTCGGTGTCGGGACGAGCGAATGCATCCACGCGCTTGCCACCCAGACGCTGCGCCTGCGCCGGCCGCGGACCATGCGCGTCCGGCTGGACGGAGAGTCTGGCAAGGGAGTGTCACCCAAGGACATCATCCTTCATGTCATCCGTCTGCTCGGCACCGACGGCGGGGTGGAGCATGCGATCGAATTCGCCGGCGGTGCGATCGAGGCGATGACTATCGAGGGGCGGCTGACGATCTGCAACCTGACGGTCGAGATGGGCGCTCGCTCAGGCCTTGTCGCGCCGGACGAGAAGACGATCGACTTTCTGCGCGACAAGCCCTTCGCGCCGCAGGGCGAAGGGTTCGAGCTCGCCGCCTCCGCCTGGCGTCTGCTGGCGAGCGACCACGATGCGGTGTTCGACCGCGACGTCGCGATCGACGTGTCGCAGGTCGCGCCGACGGTCACCTGGGGCACCAGCCCGGGTCAATCGATCGATGTGGACGGCATCGTTCCCGATCCTGCCTTCGAACCCGACCCGATCAGGCGCGAGCAGATCGTAGAAGCGCTGGGCTATATGGGGATCGAAGGCGGTCGGCCGATCGCAGGGACGCAGGTCGACTATGTGTTCATCGGCTCCTGCGCCAATTCCCGGCTCCCGGATCTGCGGGCGGCGGCCGAGATCGCGCGCGGCCGCCACGTCGCCACGGGCGTCACCGCCTGGGTCGTGCCGGGCTCGGTCGCCGTGAAGCGTGCGGCGGAGGCGGAAGGCCTGGACAGAATATTCCGCGACGCGGGCTTTGCCTGGCGCGAGCCCGGGTGCAGCATGTGCGTCGCTGCCAATGGTGAGATCATACCGCCGGGCAAGCGAGCGGTCTCGACGTCGAACCGCAATTTCGTCGGGCGGCAGGGCCCGCGCGCGCGAACCCACCTCGCCAGTCCGGCAATGGCGGCGGCCGCCGCGATCACCGGCATCATCACCGATGTGAGGAAGATTTGAGCGTGCAGCCCTTTACCGCAGTGACCGGCCAGGCGGCGCAGCTGCCGCACGCCAATATCGATACCGACGTGATCATCCGGATCGAGCGGCTGACCCAGAACGACCAGAGCCGGCTTGGCGATTATGCGCTGGAAGCACTGCGCTTCCGCGCCGACGGAAGCGAGGATCCGTCCTTCGTGCTCAATCAGCCGCGGTTCCGTGATGCCCCGATCCTGCTGTGCGGGCCAAATTTCGGGTGCGGTTCGTCGCGCGAGGGCGCGGTCGTGGCGCTCGCGGCGCGCGGCATCCGCGCGATCATCGCGCCGAGCTTCGGTGACATCTTTTACGGCAATTGTTTCCAGAACGGTCTGCTGGCGATCCGCCTGCCTGAAGCACAGGTCGAGGCGATAGCCGCCGATGTGCGGGCGAGCGACGCGCCGGTCACGGTCGATCTCGAACGGTGTCTGATCGTGGCGCCGGGCGGCCGGACGATCGCCTTCGAGATCGATCCGCTGCGGCGCCAGGCGCTGCTCGAGGGGTTGGACGATATCGGGCAGACCGCCCTGGTACGCGAAAGAATCCTCGACTGGCAGGCGCGGGACCGCGCTGAACGGCCGTGGATATGGGATATACCCGATCCTGTGCTCGCCGGCTGACGAGCATTGCGCAAACTGAGGTCTTGGAATTGGAGAGCAAAATGGATCGCCGGGGTTTCATGAGCTTGGCGCGCGAGGCCGCGATCGCGGGAGCGGTCACCGCGGTCGCCGCACCCGCCGCCGCAACCGGCACCACACCCCTTCCTTCGCCTGACGGCGAGCGCAAGGACCCGACGGCACCCGCAGGAGTTACGGGTCAGCTCGCCACCTGGCTAGCCGGACTGAAATATGACGCCATCCCCAAGGCGGTGGTGGAGCGCGGAAAGGACATCATCCTCGACGGCCTTGGCTGCGCGCTTGTCGGCGCCCAGCTTCCCTGGTCGCGCACCGCGGTCAACGCGATGATGACGTTCGAAGGCGCCGGCGACGCTTTCCTGATCGGCTGGGGACGGACGATCGCGCGTCCGGCGTCGGTGCTGCTCAACGGCACCTTCATTCAGGCGTTCGAGCTCGACGATGTCTATCCCGCCGCGCCGGTGCATCTCTGCTCGGTCGTGCTGCCGGCGCTGTTCGCGACCGCGATCGGGAAGAAGATGTCGGGCAAGGCGTTTCTTGCCGCGACGATCGCCGGCTTCGAGACCGGACCACGCGCCGGTCTGGCACTGCACGGTGGTGATATGCTCACCCGGGGCTGGCATTCGGGATCGGTGTTCGGCACGCATGCTGCGGCGGCGGCCGCGGGCGTCGCGATCGGCCTGTCGGCGGCCCAGATGGAGGATGCTCTGGGTATCGCCGGCACCCAGTCTGGCGGGCTGATGGCGGCGCAGTTCGGCTCGATGGTCAAGCGGATGCATCACGGCTTCGCGTCCCGTGCCGGCTATACCGGCGCGATGCTGGCCCAAGGCGGATACACCGGCATCAAGCAGGTCTTCGAAGCCCCCTATGGCGGTTACCTGTCGGTATTCGGGGAAGGGTACGCCCCGGTCATCGCCGCCATCGCGAATGGCCTGGGCACGAAGTGGGAAACGCCGGCGATCTCGATCAAGCCTTATGCCGCGATGGGCGCGTCGCACGGCCCCCTCGACGCGATGTTCGCGATCCGCGCGCGGCGCCCTTTCGCGCCGAAGGATGTGGCACGCGTCGACATCGCCATGTCGGCGGCGGCGTTCAATCATGGATGGTGGGAAGCCAAGCGCCCGATGGAGCCAACCGGCGCGCAGATGTTCATCGGCTATGCGATGGCGGCAGCGATCGTCGATGGTGCCGTGCTTCCCGCCCAGTTCGCGCCGGCCAGGCTTGACGCCGACGATATATGGGCAATGATCGGCAAGATACACGCCCGGCACGAACCAGCGTTCGACAAGTCGATCCTCGAATCGACAGTGACGATCACCTTCACCGATGGCAGCAAGGAGGAAGAGCATCTCCTGCAGTCAAAGACCTTCGCCACGGGCATGTCACGCGTCGAGATATCCGCCAAATATCACCTGCTGACCAAGGGGATCATCACCGCCGAGCGCCGCGACCGGATCGAGCGGATGGTCATGGGGCTGGACGAGCTGACCGACGTCCGGCCGCTCATCGAGGCGCTCGCCGCGCCGGCCGGCAGTACGTTCGGGAATTGAGCCTCAGCTCACCATCAGCGTGAGAATTCGGCGCGCCGCCTCGCGGGTCGTGAAGATATGCTCCTTCATCATCGCCTCGGCCCGTGCGCCCTGGCCCGCTTCGATCGCCTCGGCGACGCGGGCATGGTCGCGGAACGCCTGCTGGCTGAACGTCCGATCGAGCCGTGGGAACAGTTCGTTCGTATCAATCGGCTCTTTCGCGCTGTTGAGGATCGGGGGCAATTGCCGGGTGCGCAGCACGCCCTCGGTCAGATACGGATTGGCTGCTTCCGTGAGCAGGGCATCGTGAAATTCGAGATTAGCGAGGCGCCAGCGTTCCCGCGTCTCGGGCGTCCATTCATGATTGAAGAGAATGTCCTCGGTGCGCGCAAGATTGTCGCGCACCAGGATCGCCGTCGCATGGCTCATGCCGCGCTCCGCGATCAGCCGGCACGCCAGTCCCTCGAGCGTGAGCCGCACGTCGAAGGCGCCGAGCAACAGGTCGGCGTCGAAGGTCTTGACGCGGTACCCTCGGTGGACACGATATTCGAGCAGCCCTTCTTTATACAGGAAGCCGAGCGCCTCGCTGACAGGGGTGCGCGACACGCCGAGGCGATCGGCCAGCACTTGGGCCCGCAGCCATTCGCCACGCTCGATCTCGCCGCTCAGGATCATCGCCCGGATCGCTTCCGCGGTTGCCTGCGAGCGGGTGGGGGTCGATGCCTTCAACGCGGTTTTCGCTGTCATGTCGGCCTTCTACGATGTCGCGCCTGTCCCGCAAAGCCCGTGCTCTCGCCGGTTGCGGCGTTGGGGACTTAGGGTGCCCAATCTGCCATGTTCCATGCAAGATTGGCTTTATTGAGCAGTTTCTGTCGCTAATAATTCCATATTGCATGGAACATGCAATGTGGCTATCGCCATGTGGAGAGCCAGGCACACTGGTCAGGCTGATCGGGGAGAGTTGAGAATGAGGTACGTTCGGTTGGCTTGTTGCGTGTCGGCGGCCTCGCTCGCCATTGCTCTGGCGACGCCCGCAATTGCCCAGACGGCGCCAGTTGCGCCCGCACCGGAAGCCATGGACGCGCCGCAGACGACGGACATCGTCGTCACCGCCAACAAGCGGTCGGAGACCGCGATGAGCGTGCCAGCATCCGTCACCGCGATCAGCGGTGCGGCGCTGGCCGACAAGGGCATCTATTCGGTGCAGGATCTGGTCAAGGTGACGCCGGGCCTTAGCTATGTCGAGAGCGGCCGCTCGGTCCCGGTCTTCTCGCTGCGTGGTGTCGGCTTCTTCGATCAGTCATTGGCATCCCGCCCGACGGTCAGCGTCTATGTCGACGAGGCGCCGATCCCCTTCTCGATCGAGTCCAAGGGCGCGGCCTTCGACCTGCAGCGCGTCGAAGTCCTGAAGGGGCCGCAGGGCACATTGTTCGGGCAGAACGCGACCGGCGGCGCGATCAACTATATCGCTGCCAAGCCGACCGACACCTTCCACGCTGGCGCGACGGCAAGCTATGCTCGGTTCGGGGTCGTCGATGTGCAGGGCTATGTCAGTGGCCCGATCAGCTCGACGCTGGACGCGCGTCTCGCCCTTCGCACGGTGCAGGGGGGCGATTGGCAACGCAGTTATACGCGTGACGACACGCTCGGCGCGCAGGACTTCACGCAAGGGCGGTTCATCCTTGCCTGGAAGCCGAACGACCGGCTGAGCGTGCGCTTCGACGTCAACGGCTTCTACGACCGTTCAGACACGCAGGCGCCGCAATTTACCGCCTTCGCACCCGGCACGCCCGCCCAGGCCAAGTTCATCCCGCTGCTCGCCACCTATCCGCTGGCGCCCGCCGACGACCGGGCGGCGGACTGGGATCAGGGCAAGGATTATCGCAACCATAATCGCTTCGTGCAGAGCAATCTGCGCATCGACTTCAAGGCGCTGCCGGAGATGACGCTCACATCGCTGACGTCCTTTTCCGATATGAAGGTCGACCAGCTGGCCGACGCCGATGGCACGGCGCTGACCAACATCGATTCCAACATGCGCGGCAAGCTGCAATCGATCTCGGAGGAGCTGCGCGCGTCGGGCGATGTCGGCCGGCTCTCCTATATCGCAGGGCTCAACTACGCACATGATTATGCAGCCGCTGCGGCCTATATCGATATTTCCTATTCGACGAGCGCGGTGTCGCTCGGTGCTCCGCCAGCTCTGCCGCTCGACAAGACCGAGGCCGATGTCACGCAGCGTTTCGATACGCAGGCGATGTTCGCCAATCTGGACTACAAGGTTACCGATCGCCTGACTATCCGCGGGGGAGTTCGCTACACGGCGGCTGACCTGCATTATACCGGCTGTTCCGTGCCGCAGTCGGCTAATGCCGCCGACGCGTTCACGCGGGTGATCAACAAGTCGCGCGCAGCGCAGGGGCTCGCGCCGATCGGCCCCTTGGCGCCCTTTCGATGCGGCTCGGTCAACCCGCTGACGCTCGGCCCCGATCTCTATTTCGACAAACTCAACCAGCAGAATCTGTCGTGGCGCGGAGGCATCGACTTCAAGCCGACGCCAAACACATTGCTCTATGTATCGGTCAGCAAGGGCTACAAGGCGGGGAGCGCCTCGACGCCTGCGGCGACGAATGATCTCCAATTCACGCCCGCAAAGCAGGAATCGGTGCTGGCCTATGAAGTGGGTCTCAAGACCGCCTTGCTGAACCACAAGGTCGAGTTCACTGCCGCTGCCTTCTATTATGATTATCGCAACAAGCAGCTTCTCGGTCGACAGGTTTTCACGCCCAACGTGTTCGGCGCGATCAACGTCCTCACCAATGTTCCGAAATCCGAAATCAAGGGTGGCGAGGCGCAGCTGACGGTGTTCCCGCTGAAGGGTCTCACGCTGACCGCGGCCGCGACCTATCTCGATACGCGGGTCGTCGGGGATTTCATCAATGTGGACATCCTCGGCAATTCGGCGAACTTTGCCGGAGACCCGTTTCCCTATACGCCGAAATGGCAGGTCGTGCTGGACGGCGAATATCGCTTCCCGCTGACGAGCACGATGCAGGCGGTTCTCGGCGCGAACGCCAATTACCGGACCAAGACCACCGCCGGCTTCGGTGGCAGCAATCTGCTCGATATCGACGCGTATTGGTTGGTCGACGCGCGCGCAGGTATCGACTTTGATCAGGGAAAATATCGCGTCCAGATATTCGGGCGGAATATCACCAACCAATATTATTGGAACAACGTGTCCCGCTCGCTCGATAATGTGCGCCGCTATGCCGGCATGCCAGCGACCTACGGTGTCCAGTTCAGCGTGCGCTACTGATAGGGAGACGGGCCATCGCGCGCTGCCGGTGGTTGTCGGATGGTGTATGTCGCGTGAAAGGCTCGGGCTGAAGCAGAGCCCGGGCGGCCGAAAATCAGGTTGCGGTCGAGCCGGTGGCGGCGATGACGGCGATACACTAAACCCACGGCGGGCGCGAACTCTCGCCAGGTCGAGGACGCCGACGCGCGCTGTGCCGGCGAGGCTTCGCGATTTTTGGCGACGGCGCTCAGGAGAACAAGGCGGCCGGCGTTTCCAGCAAGGCTTTGAGGGCCTGAACGAAGCTCGCCGCGTCCCAGCCATCGACGACACGGTGATCGCAGCTGACCGATAGATTCATCATCTTGGCCACCTCGAGCGAGCCTCCCCGGACGACTGGTCGCTCGACGATCTTGTTGGGGCCAAGGATCGCAACCTCTGGCCGGTTGATGACTGGCGTTGTGACAATGCCCCCCAGCGGACCGAGCGACGTGATGGTAAGCGTCGATCCTGACAGCTCCGCGCTCGTCGCTGTTCCGTCGCGCGCGGCCGTCGCAAGCCGGCCGATCTCCCTTGCCAGCTGCCAGATGTTTCGATCTTGGGCATCGCGGATGACCGGCACCGTCAGTCCCGCCGCGGTTTGCGTCGCCATGCCCAGATGCACCGCGCCATGCCGGGTGACGACACCGGATTCGTCATCGTAACGCGCATTCATCATCGGGAAATCCGGAACTGCGCGGCAAAGAGCTGAAATGATCAGAGGAAGCGTCGTCAGCTTCGGTCTTGCGCCGCGCGTCTCGTTGAGGTCGGCGCGAAGCGCTTCCAACTTCGTCACGTCGATTTCATCGACATAAGTGAAGTGAGGAATGGCGCGCTTCGATGCCGCCATATTCTCCGCGATACGACGACGTAAACCGATCACCTTGACCTGTTCATCGGGGCGCCGTGCCCCGACGGCACGATAGCCGCTGCGCGCATTATAGGAGAGAAAGGCGTCGAGATCGGCATGACGTATTCTGCCGGGCTCCCCAGTTGCAACTTCGGCGAGATCGACCCCGAGGTTGCGCGCGCGTTCGCGCACTGCGGGGGACGCGAGGATGCGCCTTTGCTCGACTGATGCGGGAGGAAGCGCCAAATGCATCTCAGGTTCGTCTCTCGCTGTCAGCGAAAGCTCAGGAGATGGGCCGCGATCGTCCAGCGTTGCCGCGATGGTGCCGCCCTCCGACGGGAGGGCAGGGGGCTCGCTGTCTGTTTCAAGCACCGCGAGTATCGATCCGATGGCGACCATCTTGCCGACCTCGCAGGCAAGCCGGGTGATCCGGCCGCTTACCGGTGAGGTCATTTCCACCGTCGCCTTGTCGGTCATCAGGTCCGCGAGCAGGGCGTCCTCCTCCACGATGTCGCCAACTTGAGCGTACCACCGGACGACCTCAGCTTCAGCGATTCCCTCGCCGATGTCGGGAAGCTTGAAGGAATAGCTGGTCATTGGTCAAATCTCTAAAGTTCGGCGAAGGGCGGCGCCCACGCGTGCGGGCCCGGGAAAATATTCCCATTCGAAGATATGCGGGTAGGGCGTGTCCCAGCCGGTCACGCGTTCGACCGGTGCTTCGAGTTCAAAGAAGCAATGTTCCTGCACAAGCGCGGCCAATTCAGCGCCGAACCCGCACGTGCGCGTCGCTTCATGAACCACGACGCACCGGCCGGTCTTGGCAACTGACGCTTTTATCGCCTCCAGATCGAGCGGGATCAGTGTGCGCAGATCGATGACCTCGGCGTCGATGCCGGTCTCGCTCGCCGCGGCGAGCGCGACATGGACCATCGTTCCATAAGCGAGGACCGTTACCGCTTCTCCGGCGCGCGTCACCTTGGCCTTGCCGAGTGGTATTGCGTAATATTCTTCGGGAACTTCGCTATCGGCATGACCCGACCAGGATCGTATCGGTCGGTCGTGATGGCCATCGAACGGGCCATTATAAAGGCGCTTTGGCTCGAAGAAGAGCACAGGATCGTCATCCTCGATCGCGGCAAGCAACAACCCCTTTGCGTCATAGGGATTGGAGGGGATGACGGTCTTCAGACCGGCGACATGGGTAAAAATTCCCTCTGGCGACTGGCTGTGGGTCTGTCCCCCGTAAATTCCGCCGCCATAAGGCGCGCGTACCGTGATGGGAGACCACCAATCCCCGCCGGTCCGATACCGCATCCGCGCGGCCTCCGAGATCAGCTGATCCGCGGCGGGATAGATATAATCGGCGAACTGGATCTCGACGACGGGACGCTTGCCATATGCGCCCATGCCCACCGCCACAGCGACGATTCCGCCTTCGGCGATGGGCGCATCGAACACGCGGCGTATCCCGTGCTTGCGCTGCAGCCCGTCCGTCGCGCGGAACACCCCGCCGAAATAACCGACATCCTGGCCAAAAACCGTCACGGCTGGATCGCGCGCCAGCGCCACGTCGATCGCATTGTTGATCGCTTCGATCATCGTCATCGCGGACATGATCAGAAGCCCGCCTGTGCGCGCTGGTCGATGAGGTGCTGCGGCACATCCTTGTAGACATCGTCGAACATCGTCGCGGCGGACAGTCGCACGCCATCTTTCAGCGTGCCGTGGCGTTCAGCCTCCTTTCCGGCGTCGCGCACCACGCCGGCGAGTTCCTGGTCAAGTGCGTCATGTTGCTCCTGGGACCATTCCCCGGCATTGATGAGGTGGGTCCTTAGTCGCGCGATCGGATCACCGAGCGGCCAGGCCTGAGCCTCCGCGCTGGGCCGGTATTTGGCAGGGTCGTCCGATGTCGAATGCCCCTCGGCCCGGTAGGTGAAGAGTTCTATGACGGTCGGGCCAAATCCGGCTCGCGCTCTTTCCGCCGCCCAACGTGTCACCGCATAGATCGCCAGGAAGTCATTCCCATCGACGCGTAGCGCTGGCATGCCGAAGCCTAGACCCCGTGCGGCGAACGTGGTCCTTTCGGCACCGGCGATCCCCGAAAAGGATGAGATCGCCCATTGATTGTTGACGATATTCAGGATGACCGGTGCCTGATAGACGCTGGCGAAGGTCAGGGCATAGTGAAAGTCTGCCTCCGCTGTAGCGCCCTCTCCGATCCAGGCGGCGGCGATCCGACGATCTCCCTCGGAGGCTGACGCCATGGCCCAGCCGACCGCCTGGCTGTATTGCGTGCCCAGATTACCCGATATCGAGAAGAAGCCCGCCTCACGGCTTGAATAGAAAACCGGCATCTGCCGGCCTTTCAGCCGGTCACCGGTGTTTGAATATACCTGGTTCATCATGTCGACGAGCGGCCACTCACGGGCGACGAGCAGCCCCTGTTGACGATAGGTCGGGAAGCACATGTCCTCGCGTTCGAGCGCGAACGCGGCAGCCACGGCGACCGCCTCCTCGCCGGTGGACTTCATGTAAAAGCTTGTTTTTCCCTGCCGTTGCACGCGCAGCATGCGTGTGTCGTAAGCGCGGGTCAGCATCATCGCCCGCAATCCCTTGCGCAGGAGCGCCGGTTGCAGGAAAGGCTGCCAGGAGCCGATGGCCGCGCCGTCATCGTCGAGGACCCGGATCAACGCATGGGCAAGATCGCGCATCTCGGCTGGATCCGCATCGATTTCCGGTCTCGCGACGATCCCCGCTGCGGGTACCGACACGTGCGAAAAATCACTGGCCTCACCAGGGCGTGCCAAGGGCTCCGGGACATGGAACCCGACATTTTGCGGATAGGTCATGCGCTTTTTCCAGGGAGTGAGAGAAGTCGACGACCGCGGCGCAGTTCGACGGATTCGACCAGCACCGAGCTGCGCATCTTTTCCGCGATGAGCTCCGCCCGATCGTCGGGGATGTCGCCCTGTTCGATCGATACCCGAAGCATGCCGTGCGCCTCCTCGGCTCTGACACGCGAGGGCGTGAGGTCCATCTGCGCGAAATAATTGACGAGGCGCGACAGCGTCTGGGCATCGGCGCGCGCGCGCACACTGAAGCGGGCGGGGGGCGTCATGCCGCCTGTAGCCGGCGTTCCGCAATGATCTGTTGCGCCAGCTCATCCGCGACCACATTGGACGGCCGACCCGAACTGCGCGCCTCCCGGAGGACCATCGAGAGACGTCCGGCGATTTGGTGAACGCGCTCGCTGACCTGCTGGGTCGTCTCGCCAAGATATTCGGCCGAGACGTTAATGATGCCGCCTGCGTTGACGACATAATCGGGCGCGTAAACGATCCCGCGGCCAAGCAGGCGTACCCCGTCGGCCTCCGTGGCCAACTGGTTGTTGGCGCCGCCACACACGAGCTGGGCTTTGAGCTTATCAATCGCGTCGGCATCCAGGACACCGCCAAGCGCGCACGGCGCCACGACATCTGAGTCGACCGCCAGAATCTCGTCGATACCGACAACTCTGGCACTCAGCTCGGCAGCGAGCGCGCCGACTCTCGCTGCGTCGATATCGGCAAGGATCAGCTGCGCGCCTTCTTGCTTGAGCAGACGCGCCAGGCCAGCGCCGACATTGCCTGTCCCCTGTATGGCCACCGTCGCGTTCTTGAGATCGAGCGAGAGTGTTTCGCGCGCCGCCACTTTCATCGCTTCGAACACCCCCAACGCGGTCCATGGCGAGGGATCGCCGCCGGCCGCGCCCGCGGCGGCATCAAGACCCGCCACATAGGCGGTTCGCTCACGCACGGCGCGCATGTCGGCCACCGTCGTCCCGACATCCTCGGCCGTTACGTACGTGCCGCCAAGCGATGCCACCGCATCGCCATAGGCTCGGAAGAACGCTTCGCGGTCGAAGCTGCCTTCCGGGCGTTGCAGCACCGCCTTGCCGCCGCCGAATGGCAGACCGGCGACCGCGTTCTTGTAGCTCATCCCGCGGGCCAGCCGGATAGCATCTGCGGTCAGTTCCGACTTGCTGGAATAGTGCCACAACCGACATCCGCCCGCTGCGGGACCGATAGCGGTCGAATGGATGGCGATGACCCCCGTGAGGCCTGCTTCAGCGTCATCGATGACGTGAAGATATTCCTGGAAATCGCCCTCTACGGCAAACTGCGCCACGTTGAATTCTCCTTCCCGCATATATTATGGCTGAACTGGCTGAAAAAAATTGCTTTGACGCGAGATTTTCGCGCAATTTGCGAATAGGGTTTTCAGGAGATCTAGATGTGGAGAATGGGATATGCCGGAACTGGATGTGTTCGACCGCAAAATTCTGTCGCTGCTCCAAAAGGATGCATCTCGCGCCACGACCGAAATCGCCGAAGCCGTTGGCTTGTCGCAGGCGCCGTGTTGGCGACGCATCAACCGGTTGAAGGAAGCCGGATATATTCGCGCCCAGGTCGATCTGCTGGATCGCCGTAAGCTGGGTCTCAACGCCCAGATATTTGCTCAGGTCAAACTGACCGCCACCGGACGCACCAACGTCAGCGAATTTGCCGAGGCGATCCGCGAATTTCCCGAGGTGCTCGAATGCTTTGTGTTGATGGGTACGGTCGACTTCCTGCTCAGGATCATCACGCGCGATATCGAGGCTTATGAGCGGTTTTTCTTCGAAAAGCTGTCTCGTGTACCCGGTGTCCAGGAAATCAATTCGATGGTGGCCCTATCGGAGATAAAATCGACCACTGAGCTGCCGATGGATCTTGCACTCTAGGCGAACAAGCAACGCATGGCCGAACGTCGATCGTGTCGGCCTGACCGCATCAGGCCAAAGGCCGCAATATGTAAGCATATTAGCGTCGGAAAAATGCTATTCGCAGCACGATGAACGACGTACCGAAAGCAACTTCCACGCCGCCATCGGCCGAGACGAAAGTCCGTTTCGACGACGATATGAGTCCGCGCAAGCGCGAAATCTTAGAAATCGCGGCAAGGCTTTTCGCGCGGAAGGGCTATCGAGGCACGTCAATCCGGGACATTGGCGACCACTCCGGCGTCCTCGGCGGTTCCCTCTATCATCACATCAAGTCCAAGGACGCGCTGTTCATCGAATTACACAACGCCGCTCTCGACATGGCAGCTGAAAGAATCGACACAGCAGTGGCTAAGGAAAGCACGCCCTGGTCTCGCTTGGAGGCGGCTTGCATCGCCCTTCTCGAAATCCAGGCAGATGCCGATTCACTGACCTTCCCGCTGATGCCGAATTCGCGCTGCAGTGCCTCGTCGGTCTGCGGGGGCCGTCGATCGCGCATCAGGGACACGAGGTCGTGCGCGACGGGCGACATGCCCGGGTCATGCCGCGCTGCCGATGCTGTCGCGGCGGGAAGAGAGGAAGGTCATTGCCAGAGACTCTTTGCGTTGGTTCCGTGAGCGAGGGATCAAGGG
>NZ_BAAAEH010000009.1:0-44898 GCF_039522915.1 Sphingomonas oligophenolica | reverse complement strand
CCCCCGCCTGTGCGAGCGTCGAAAGGGGGAGGCCTAGAAGCCCACCTTCACGCCGAAGTAGAAAGACCGGCCGATCGGATCGTACAACGCCGTGTCGGTGCCGTTCTGCGAGCTGGCGACGAACGGCAAGCCCTTGTCGAACAGGTTGTTCACGCCGGCGCGGAATTCGAATTTCTTGTTGACCTTGACCGAGCCGAACAGGTCCCACAGCGCATAAGCGGGCACGCCGACCGAGGCGGTGGCGGGGGTCAGCACCGAGCTGACGTCCCGCATCGCATTCTGGTAGCGCCAGCGCAGGCCCATACCGACGGTGTCCGAGCGATAGCCGAAGGTGGTCAGCGCCTTCCAGCGCGGCGTGGCGCGCGGCGGAACGGCACCGGTGCCCGCGCCGCCGTTGCTGACGCCCGTATAGTTCAGGAATGCCGAGCCTGGCAGTAACTGCACGCTATAATTGTGCAGATAGCCAATCGCGGAGTCGATATAGAGCTTGCCCGACTGGCCGAGGAACCCCGCCCGCACGCCCCAGTGGAACTGGAATTCGACGCCATCGGTCTTCAGCGCGCCGAGGTTGAGATAGGGCGTGGCAACTGTCGTCAGCTGACCGCTCGCATCGCGCTGGATCAGCCCGCAATAGAGATTGCTGCTCGAATAGGTCGGGTTGGAACCATCGAGGTTGAAGCACTTCGACAGCACGGTAAGGCCCGGCACGGTCGAGATCACGTTCTTGATGTTGATCTTGTAATAATCGACCGAGAACGAGAAATCCCCCAGCACCCCGCCGTTTCGCGGGGCGTTGAACACGATGCCGACATTGAAGGTGTCGGCGCGTTCCGGCGTCAGATTGCGATTGCCCGAGATCGTCTGGCCGGTTGCGGTGGTCGGGAAGGTGTAACTGCTGATCGCTGCTGCCGGTATACCTTGCGCGACGCACAATGTGGCGACTTGCGATCCATTGGCGCCGGTGCGGGCCGTCGAGCGGACGTCGCATGGGTCGCCGAGCGACCCCGGCGGCGTGCCTATCACGAGCTGCGTGCCCGATGATGGCGTGAACAATTCGCCGATATTGGGTGCCCGCACGGCGCGCTGATAGCTGCCGCGGAACAGTAGTGATTCAATAGGCCGCCAGCGGGCATCGCCTTCATAACTGGTCACCGTGCCGGACGAGGAATAATCCGACACGCGCACCGCGGCACCGACGCCCAGTTCGTGGAAGAACGGCTTGTCGGCGAACAGCGGAATATCGACCTGCGCCGCGGCCTCCTTCACCGAGATATTGCCGTGGGCCGGCGACGAGGCGATCACCGCTTCGATGCCCTGCGCCGCGAGGTCGCTGTCGGGGACGAAGGAATAGGTGTTGCGGCGATAGTCGGCGACGAAGGCGATCTGCGCCGGGCTGGCGCCGAGATCGAACAGCTTGCCGTTGATCTGGCCCTGAACCTGGGTCTGGGTCAGCTTCTCGGGCGAGAAAGCGTCCTTTGTGATATAGCTGACGCAGGCCTGTGAGAGGCCGCGCGCATTGGTGTCGCCGAACGGGTTGAAGCCACCGGCGCAGATCGAGGCGCCACCATCGGGCGCGTTGAGCAGCGTCTGCACCTTGCTCTTGAGGATCGCGTTGTGCAGCGTCTGGTTGTGGACGGATTCATCGTAGGAGGCGAAGGCGTCGAACGTCCAGCCCGGCGCGATGTCGCCCTTGAGGCCGGCCAGATATTGCTGGATCTGATAGCTCTCGTCCCATGCCTTGTACGGCACGCCGACATAACGGCCGTTCCAGGTGAACGCCGCGCCCGGCGTCGGGCGCGAGGCGAGGATCGTGCGCAGGTCGGCCGGGATGAACGGGTTGGTGATCGGGACAGTGGTGAGGGTGCCGAACTGCGTCAGGCTGTTGCCGCTCGCCGTATGGACGTTGAGATCGACATACATGAACTGGCCATAGGCGCTGAGGCCAGGCGTCAGGTCGTAATCAGCCTTGAGGAAGGCAGTCTTGCGCTTCATGCCGTTATAGAAATCGACCTGCTGGCCGACCGGCATGCGGACATTGCCGCCCACGATCAAATAGCCATTGGCATCGGTCGGGCCGCGATAGTTCAGCGCGCCGGTCTGGGTGAACAGCGTGCCGCCATTGTTGAAGCCGAGATTGAGCAGCGGATTGACCGTCGCCGTCACGCCATAGGTCGCGAACACTGACTGCACGACCGCTGCGTTCGGCGCGTTGGTCGCGCTCGGCACGAACGTCCCGTAACCGATGAACGAGGAGGGCGTCTTGTCGTGGAAGAAGTCGCGCGAACTGCCGTTGACCGGATCCTGCTTGGCATAGCTGAACGCGGCGACGACATGGCCGCGATCATCAGCAAAGTGCGTGCCGAAGGCGAGAGAGCCGTTGAACTTGAAGGCGTCGCCGCGCTCGCTGATCGAGTTCATCAGGTCGATCTTCACGCCCTCGATCGAGCGGACGGTCTTGAAGTTGACCACGCCCGACATGGCGTCCGAACCATAGACCGCCGAGGCGCCGCCGGTGATCACGTCGATGCCCGAGATGATCGCCTCGGGCAGGATGTTGATATCGACGTTACCGTTGATGTCCGACACCGGCAGGCGGCGGCCGTCGAGCAGCACGAGGTTGCGGTTGGTGCCGAGCCCGTGAAGGTTGATCGACGCGCGGCCGCCCGTGCCCTGGCCCCCGGTCGCGGCATTGCCGCCGGTGGTGAAGCTTGGGAACTGGTTGAGCGCATCCTGCAGGGTCGCGGTGCCGCTGTCCTTGATCGCCTGGTCACCGACAGTGACGATCGGGCTGACCGCTGTATTGTTGGGGCGCTGGATCAGCGAGCCGGTGACGACGATGTCCTTGCTCTGATCGCTGGCGTCGTCGGCTGCCGGCGCCTGCTGCGCCGCCGCTGCTGGGGTGTCCGGGGCGGGGACCGTGCTGGCGGCTGCGGCGCCGGGGACGGCCATGGCCGCTGCCAATGCGCCGGCGGCGATGGCCCATGTCGAGACTGACTGCACCAGGCTCTGGCGAGCACGGCTGTGAATGGTCATGATCTTTCTCCCCTCATATTGTCGTTGATCAGGTGACGGCATTTTGCCGTTCAGTTCTTGCGGCTATGATCGCCGATCTGCGCATCGATGAAGTCGACAGCCTCGCGCAGCGCGAGCTTGCTCGCGTCGCGCGTCGCCTCCGGCGTGGCGCCGATCCAGCTATGGTCGACGCCCGGAATGACGATCTTGCGCACCGGTACTCCGGCCGCACGCAGCGCTGCGTCGAACGCCTCGGTCTGCGCCTCGGGCACGGTGTGATCGTCGCTACCGTGCATCAGCAGAAACGGCGGATCGGTATGATCAATATAGGTGACCGGCGACGCGAAGGCGCGCTGCTGGTCCGTGCAGTCCCCGGCCGGGCAGCCGAGGAACAGATTGTCGGCGCTCGGCCCGGGCGGCGCGCCGGGGGGCGGGCTGGCGCGCCTGGCCAGGGCGGCGAAATCGTAGATGCCGAACCAGCCGACCACTGCCTGCACGCAATCCGAAGCAGTATCGCTGCCGGCCGCGGTCGACGGAACGGTCTCGACATTGGCGGTACCGGGGACGATCCGCGCGCCGGGCTCGAGCGCGGCGACGTTGCAACTGACCCCGGCCAGCGCTGCGAGATGTCCGCCGGCCGACTGGCCCCAGATCGCGGCACGCTTCGGGTCGATATTATAGGTCGTGGCGCGGGCGCGCAGCCAGCGGATGCCGGCCTTCACGTCCTGGATCGCGGCGGGAAAGGGTGCCTCGCGCGAGAAACGATAGGAGACGCTGGCGACGACATAGCCGCGCGCCGCGAGCGAGGCGAGGACCTTGGGCCAATCGATATAGGCAGCGCTGCGGCGCGGGCCGCCGGCCATCCAGCCGCCGCCATGGACATAGACGATGAGGGGACGCGGGCCGGCCGCGGCGAAGCTCTTCGGCGGCAGGAACAGGTCGAGCTTGAGCGGACGATAGCCCGGCAGCGTCTGATAGGGGATGTCGGGATAGCCGGTCACGCCATCAGGAAAGTCCACCTTCACGCCGGCAAATGAATCAGCCCCGACCGCCTGAACGCCGTCACCGATTTCCGTCGCATCGGCGATTTTCGCGCCCATGCTTTGCCCGGTTGGCGCGGCCATGGCCACCGCCGGGAAAAGTGCCATTGCCGCGAATGCGAAACGCCTCGTCATGCCTCTCCCTTTTTGCTGCGGCGGCTTGTCGTGGCCGCCGGGCAAGATCGGTCGGTGCCAATCTCGTCGTTGACATTTTGTGTACGAAATGGTTCGTACCGAGTCAATGGTGGTTGATGAGGCTCCTGCTTTCGCGCTTTGCGTGGCAGGATGGGCCCAGGGATTGGAGAGGATCCGACGTGGTTGAGGGGGTTGTTACTTCGGGGGACAAGGCGCGTCGCGCCGTGCCGGGTACGGTCCTCACCGGACTTATCGGCGTGGACATACAAAGCTCGCGCTCACCCGAGATGCATATGCGCGAAGCGGCCGCCCAGGGCATCGCGCTGCACTATGAACTGTTCGACCTCGCCGGCGAGGATCACGCGACCGCGGATCTCACGGCGACGCTCGATGCGGTGCAACGCGCCGGCTTTGCTGGGGTCAACATCACGCATCCGTTCAAACAACAGGTCATGGCGCTGCTCGACCGACTCAGCGACGAAGCGCGTGCGATCGGCGCGGTCAACACCGTGGTGTTCGGGGCCGAGGGTCGCGTCGGCTACAATACCGATTCATCCGGTTTCGCCGAAGGTTTCGAGCGTCAGCTCGCCGGCGCGGCCATTGACCGAGTGGTGCAGATCGGCGCCGGCGGGGCGGGCGCTGCGACCGCCATGGCGATGGTCAATCTCGGGTGCCGCGAACTGGTTATCATCGACCCGCAGGGTGACCGTGCTGACGATCTGGTCTCCCGCCTGCCCGGAACGATCGCCCGCGTCGGTCGCGATCTCGCGGCCGAGCTCGCCTCCGCGAGCGGCCTGATCAACGCCACGCCGATCGGGATGGAGGGGTATCCCGGCGCGCCGATCGACACCGCCCTGTTGCGGCCCGATCTCTGGGTTGCCGACGTGGTCTATTTCCCGCTGGAGACTGAATTGCTGCGCGCCGCGCGTGCGATCGGCTGCCGGACCGCGCATGGCGGGGATATGGCTGTGTTCCAGGCGGCGCGTGCCTTCGACCTGTTTACCGGCCATCGTGCCGATCGCGAACGCATGGCGGCGAACTTCTGAATTCACGCCCGACAGATACGCGACGAGGGTGCCGGACAAGAGCGCCTCATGCGAGAGGATGAGAAATGCCGGACACCAACATCATGACGGCGACCGGGCGGCCAAGCCGCGCGCGTTTCGGCATGCTCGGGCTGATCGCGACCGGCACCCTGGTCAATTATCTCGACCGCACCGTGCTCGGCATCGCGGCGCCTGCGCTGACGAAGGAGCTGGCGATCGACGCCGCGGTGATGGGCGTTGTGTTCTCGGCCTTTTCGTGGAGCTATGCCGCGTCGCAGGTGCCGGGCGGGCTGTTCCTCGATCGCTTCGGCACACGCGTCACCTATGCGCTGTCGGTTGGCTTCTGGTCGCTCTTCACCCTGCTCCATTCGCTGGCCGGCGGCCTCACCTCGCTGCTCGGACTTCGCCTCGCACTCGGCGTTTCGGAGGCGCCCTGCTTCCCGGCCAACAGCCGGGTCGTCGCGACCTGGTTTCCGCAATCCGAGCGGGCCTTCGCGACGGGCGTGTATACGGTGGGCGAATATATCGGGCTCGCGTTTCTCAGCCCGGCGATGTTCTGGCTGCTGGTGCATCATGGCTGGCGCTCGCTGTTCATCGTCTGCGGCGTGATCGGCTTCGCCTTCGCGCTGGTCTGGGTCGCAAAATATCGCGACCCGCCCGAGCACAAGGGCGTCAATGCGGCCGAGCTCGATCTGATCGCTGCCGGCGGTGGGCTGGTCGGCGGCGGCAAGACAGCGCGGATCGACTGGAGCAAGGCGAGCCGGCTGCTCAGCTTCCGCCAGATGTGGGGCATCTGCCTCGGCCAGTTCGCCGGCAATTCCACCCTGGTGTTCTTCCTCACCTGGTTCCCGACCTATCTCGCGACCGAGCGCCACATGGCGTTCCTCAAGATCGGTTTCTACGCGGTGCTGCCGTTTATCGCCGCCTCGGTCGGCGTGCTGTTCGGCGGCTGGTGGTCCGACACGATGCTGCGGCGGGGCAAGTCGGCCAATGTTGCGCGCAAGGCGCCGATCATCACCGGCCTGCTGCTCGCCTCGACCATCATCGCGGCCAATTTCGTCGAGTCGAACACGGCCGTGATCGCGATCCTGTCGCTGGCGTTCTTCGCGCAGGGGATGGCAGCGCTCGGCTGGACCCTGGTGTCCGACATCGCGCCCAAGGGAATGCTCGGCCTGACCGGTGGGGTGTTCAACCTCGCCGCCAATCTCGCCGGCATCGTCACGCCGCTGGTGATCGGCGCGATCGTGTCGGTGACTGGCTCGTTCTTCTACGCGCTTGCCTATGTCGGCAGCCTCGCGCTGATGGGGGCGCTTGCCTATATCTTCGTGCTCGGCGACGTGAAGCGGATCGAACTCTGATCTGGCTGGCGGCCTTGCTGGCGATGGCAACGCCGACCGCCTGTGAGCCGGGCGTGCGGCTCAACTATATCTGCGGCGTGGAACGGCCCGAGGATATCGTCGCGCTTCCCGGCACCCACCTGATCATCACCAGTGGTTTCGCGCCCGGCGCCGGTCTCAAGCTGGTCGATACCGAAAAGCACCGCGCGACCTCATGGTTCACCGGCACCCCCGACCAGATCGACCCCGACCGCGCGACCTATCCTTCCTGCCCCGGCCCGGTCGACCCGAAGCTGTTCAACGCACGCGGCCTCGCGCTGCGCCGCACCGGCGAAGGGCGCTGGTCGCTCCATGTCGTCAATCATGGCGGGCGCGAGTCGATCGAGATCTTCGACATCATTCTCGGCGGCGAAACGCCGCGGTTGGTGTGGCGCGGCTGCCGGATGATGCCGACAGGGCAGGTCGGCAATGCCGTCGCGACCTTCGCCGACGGCACCCTGCTGGTCACCGTGCTGACGCGCCCCGGCACGACCATCGGCGATTTCATGCTCGGCAAGCCGACCGGCGTGGTATGGCAATGGCGTGTCGGGGCTGACCGCTTCAGCGAGATCAGGGGCACTGAACTGCCCGGCAATAACGGGCTGGAGGTCGATCCCGACGAGCGCCATTTTTACGTCGTCGCGTTCGGCTGGCATGCTGTGGTGGTGTTCGACCGTCACCGGACGAAGTCCGTACGCACGATCGTGATGCCTGATTTCATGCCGGACAATGTCCACTGGACCGATGACCGCCTGGTCGCGGCCGGGATGCGGCTCGACGAGCCGGCGTGCGGCGGATTGCGCCGGGTGGTCAATGGCGAGGCCGACAAGATGCTGTGCCACCGCGGCTATGTGGCCGGAGCGATCGATCCGGTGAAAGGAACGGTGTCGACCCTGGCCTATGGCGAGCCCGAGGCGGGGTTCAACGGCGTGTCCACGGCGATTGTCGCGGGCGGTGCCTTGTGGCTGGGGTCCTACCAGGCCGATCGCCTGGCCTATCGGCCGCTGCCGAAGCGGGAATAGGAAAGTTCAAGCAGCCCTTATGGTCAGGGCGTTACCGCCGGCACGCCGCCAGCACGACCTCGACCACCTGCTCGCGTCGCCGGGCGACGGCCTCGGGCGAGGTCATGTCGCGGCGGAAGATCTCGGAAAAGGTATAGCGATTCGAGACATTGTAGAAGCACAGCGCGCTGATCGTCATGTGCAGGTCGATCGGGTCGAGCCCGTCGCGGAACACGCCCTCGTCGACGCCCTTGGCGATGATCTCGCCGAGCACGCGGATCACGCTTTCGTTGCGCCGTTTGATCCCCGCGACATCCTTGATGAATTCGCCGTGATGGATGTTCTCGTTCATCACCAGCCGGACGAATTCGGGATGCTGGTTATGATAGTCGAAGGTCAGCAGGACGTTGGCTTTGAGCGCTTCCTCGGCGCCCATCGTCTCGATCGGCACCGCCGTCTCGGTCTCGCGGATGCGGGTATAGGCCTGTTCGAGGACCGCGCGGTACAGCCCTTCCTTGCTGCCGAAATGGTAATAGATCATGCGCTTGCTGGTGTTGGTGCGCTCGGCGATCTCGTCGATCCGCGCGCCGCTCAGCCCCTTGTCGGCGAACTCCTGGCGCGCGACATCGAGGATGTTGGCCTTGGTCGCTTCCGAATCCGCGGCGCGGGTGGCGCGAGGTTCCTGCGATGTGGTGGCGTTGGTCAAAAATCAGGTATCCCGGGGCTGCGGCACAGGCCTAATGCGATCCGACGATGCGATCAACCGGCGCTCAGTCGCGCGGCGACCCCGGCCTTGGCGGCAGCGGCTGGCGCACCATCGGATGCGCGGCCAGCCAGTCGAGCCGGCGCACGTCGAGCGGGCGCACCGCGATGCCGTCACCGAACCATGTCTCGCTTTCCCGGCTTGGCGACCAGGCGGGCCAGTCGGCGCCCGGGTCGCCGTCGCGGGCGAAGGCGATGAGGTGGTCCATCATCGTTGCCGAGAGCTGACGGTCGTATGGTGTCCAGTCGCGCGTGCGGCGCCGGCTGTTGTAGACGTCGAGCGTGCCCAGCCAATAGGGCACGTCACCGGTGTGGTAGGCGCCGACGGTCGCTGGGTCCTGATCGGCGAAACGCATGCCCGGCGCGTAAGGGTGCCTGCGCGCGAACTGGTCGATATAGGCTGGCTGCCCGATACTCGCCTGGTCGCGAGCGCATTGCCGCGATGCCAACTCGAAGCCGGCGAGATGGGCGACATTGCGCGCCATCGCCTGCGCCCCGGCATCGTCTTTCGCGGGGAACAGGCGGAGGAACGCGGCGGCGTCGGCGCCGAAGGCGGTGCGGGCGGCGTCGCGATACTGGTCGAGCGTCGCGACATGGCCGAACGGGCTTATCGGAATGTCGATATCGTCGGTGTTGGAACTGGCGATGACCGGTACGCGATTGACCTGGCCGGCGGCGAGCAGCGCCGGCTTCTGGCCGGCTAGGACGAGTCCGTCGACGATCGGGCCGCCGATGCGGATGCCGGCGACGTTGGCGCCGAGCTGGCTCTCGCTCTGGATCGCGAGGATACGGTCGGCGGGGATGTTGCGCAGCGCGGCGAGCGAGTCCTCCTTGAGGCGGTGCTGCACGGCGAGGCCGGTCGCCTCGGCCTCGGCCAGGGTCGGCATGGCGTCGTGATAGTTGCACCAGCTGGTCATCGTCGCGCTGCGGAACAGGCCCTTCGCCTCGGGCGAGAAGATCAGCGACGCGACCGACAGTGCGCCGGCCGACTGGCCGATGATCGTCACCTTGTCCGGGTCGCCGCCGAATGCCGCGATGTTCGCCCTGACCCAGCGTAGTGCGGTGATCTGGTCCATCAGCCCGTAATTGCCGGAATGGCCGCCCTGCTCGCGGGTCAGCTCGGGATGCGCCATGAAGCCGAACGCGCCGACGCGGTAGTTGAAATTGACGAACACCGCGCCGCGCCGCGCCACCGCCGCGCCGCCATAATTGGGCATACCCGACGAACCGATGGTGAAGCCGCCGCCATAAATGAACACCACCACAGGCAGCCCGGCGGCGGGCTTTGCCGACGGCGTCCAGATGTTGAGGGTGAGGCAGTCCTCGGACGTCGCCTCCTCGCCGAAATAATGATTGATGTCGTGCGGGCGCAGCACCTGGATGCATTCCGGTCCGGTGCGGTCGGCATTGCGCACGCCCTGCCACGCGACCGGGCGCGGCGCTGCCCAGCGCAGCGCGCCGACCGGTGGCGCGGCATAGGGGATGCCGAGATAGGCGCGTACCTCGCCATCGATCCGCGTGCCGGCGATCGCGCCGGAGGTGGTGGCGACCGGATCCGAGGGGATCGGCTGCATCGCCGCGACGCGCGGTATATCGTCCGGGCTATCGTTCGCGGTGACGCGCGCCGGCATCAGGGACGCCGCGAGGAGCGATGCCGTCAGCACCGTCGTGATCCGTTTCATGCATCCTCCTTCGGCGCCGCAATGAGGCTCTTGTCGACTCCCGTCCGAATACGCAATATGTGTACGAAATGGTTCGTGCAGGTCAAGCGCGACAGGAGACGATGATGGAAGGACTGGCCACAAGGCGGATGTTCTTCGGCGCGATGGCGGCGGCGGCCGCGGTGCCGCTGGTGCTGAGCAGCGAAGCGCTCGCCGCGCCCTTGCCGGATGGCGTGACGCCGGGGGTCGAATTCGCCTTTTCGGCGCACGTCCTGCTGGAGCCGACCCGCGACGTCGGCCGTACGCCCTACGGCATCCGTCGCCGCATTCCGATCATCGGCGGCACCTTCGAGGGACCGCGCATCCGTGGCCGCGTCGTGCCCGGCGGGGCCGACTGGCAGCTGCAGCGCGCCGACGATTACACGCTGATCGAGGCCGACTACATGATCGAGGCCGAAGATGGCACGCAGATCCATGTCCGCAATCGCGGGCTGACCAACAGCCGGGTCAAGGGAGCGACGGCGCGCTATGCGCGCACCATGCCCGAGTTCGAGGCGCCGGCCGGGCCGCATGCGTGGCTCAACCAGTCGGTCTTCGTCGGCAGCCTGCAGGGTGTGACGGGCGGCCCGCCCGCGGTCTTGGTCCATGTCTTCCGACTCGCCTGAAGGAAAGCCGATGCGCACGTCGATCGCCACCGTCTCTGTCAGCGGCACGCTCGAGCAGAAGCTGACCGCGATCGCCGCCGCGGGTTACGACGCGGTCGAGATTTTCGAGCCCGATTTGCTGTCCTGCGCGGCCTCGCCGCGCGAGATTGCGCGGCAGATCGCCGATCTCGGCCTGACCTGCGCGCTCTACCAGCCGTTCCGCGATTTCGAGGGCATGCCCGGCGACCTGCGCCAGCGTGCCTTCGACCGGATCGAGCGCAAATTCGACGTGATGGCCGAGCTCGGCACGAACCGCATCCTGCTGTGCTCGAACTGCTCGCCGCACGCGCGGGGCGAGCGGGATCGCATCGTCGACGACTTCGGCGCGCTCGGCGAGCGCGCCGCGGCGCGCGGCGTGCTGATCGGTTACGAGGCGCTGGCCTGGGGCCGGCACGTCTATGACCACCGCCAGGCCTGGGACATCGTCAAGGCGGTCGATCACCCGGCGATCGGCATTCTGCTCGACAGCTTCCATTCGCTGTCGCGCGACATTCCCAATGCCAGCCTGGCCGAGATCGACCCGGCCAAGATCGTCTTCGTCCAGCTTGCCGACGCGCCGCGGCTGTCGATGGACCTGCTGTTCTGGAGCCGCCACTTCCGTTGCATGCCGGGGCAGGGCGATCTGCCGGTGGCCGGGTTCGTCGCCGAGCTGCTCAAGCTCGGCTATGAGGGGCCGCTGTCGCTGGAAATCTTCAACGACCGCTTCCGCGCCGGATCGACCGCGTTGGTGGCGCAGGACGGGTTGCGCTCGCTGGTCGCGGTGCGCGACCAGGCCGAGCGGCTGATCGGCCAGCGCCCCGCGCTGCCCGCGCCCGCCGCGATCGGCGGGATCGAGTTCATCGAATTCGCCGCCTCGGACGAGGAGGCGGCGCGGCTGGAGCCGATGCTTGCCGGCATGGGCTTCGCCAAGGTCGGGCGGCACCGCAGCAAGCAGGTCGATCGCTGGTCGCAAGGGTCGATCAACCTGGTGGTCAACCGCGAGCAGCGCGGCTTCGCGCATTCCTACGACATCGTCCATGGCGCGGCGATCTGCGCGCTGGGCCTGACCGTGCCGAGCCCCGATGCGACGCTGCGCCGCGCCCGGGCGCTCGACATCCAGCGCTTCGACGACGGCGCGCGCGATTCCGCCGTGATGCCGGCGCTGCGCGGCGTCGGCGGCAGCCTGGTCTATCTGATGGAAGGCGCCGCCGTCGATCGCATCTGGGCGAGCGAATTCCGCGCGCTGAGCGGCGAGGGCGACGATGCCGGGCTCGGCCGCATCGACCATGTCGCCGCCTCGGTCGACGTCGACGAGTTCCTGTCATGGCAGCTCTACTGGACCGCGCTGTTCGACGTGGCGAAGCAGGCCGAGCTCGATATTCCCGACCCGGCCGGGCTGGTGCAGAGCCGGGCGATCGAAAGCGCGGACGGCGCGTTCCGCGTGACGATGAACGCGTCGGGCGGGCGCGGCACGCTGTCGTCGCGCTTCATCGGCAATGTGTTCGGCGCGGGGTTCCAGCACATCGCCTTCACCACCGGCGACATCTTCGCCACCGCGCGCGCGCTGGAGGAGGGCGGCGTCGCACTGCTGCCGATCCCGGCCAATTACTATGACGACCTGGTCGCGCGCTTCGGCATCGCGGAGGATGCGGTCGCCGAGATGCGCGCGCACAACATCCTGTTCGACCGCGACGAGGCGGGCAACGAATATTGGCAGATCTACACCCGCGCCTTCGAAAAACGTTTCTTCTTCGAGATCGTCGAACGGCGCGGCGCCTATCCCGGCTACGGCGCCGCGAACGCACCAATCCGGCTTGGCGCGCAGAGCCGCTTTCGCGCCGAAGGCCAATGAGCCGAAGCGCGGAAATTGGCGCCGCATCGCCGAAGTCGAGCGGGTGACGAGTACGAATATCCCGAAATCACCCGAAAGCGAGCGGTCGAGCGGTACGCAGCTCTTGGACGCCCGGGCGACCACACGCCCCGGCCATTTGTGCCCGAATTGTGCCCTTGAACGAAAATCGAAGGGGAGGTAGGGTCTGAAAATCGGCAGATTTCTGCCGTTTTCGCCGTTCGGATTGGTGATCGATTGTTTGCTTTGGAGACCGACGCTCTAACCAACTGAGCTACACCCCTGTGCGGTCCGCGCATCTAGCGCGGCGGGTCGAATGGGGCAAGAGCGAACCCGCTGCGTCACGCTCGGGGATTATTTAGATCACTGAAGTACAAGAATAAATTGCCGCAATCCGAACTTTGTCGCCGCCGGTCGCGGGCGGCTTCGGAGATACGGCCATTGCGCACAGGCTTAAGGACCGAATATTGCCGACCTGACGTCTAGAATATCCTGGAGATGGTTCACCGGATCGCCGGCGGTGACGCCGCCTTCGACGGGCATCACGATCCCCGTAATCTGCCGCGCCCGATCGCTGGCCAGGAACAGGGCGGCTTCCGCGACATCCTCCGGCAGGCCGCGGCGCTTAAGCGGCTGGTTGGAGAGGTAGATCGCATCGATCGCTTGCTCGAGCCGTCGCGCGGTGTCCGCACCAGCCCCGGCTTCCTCGAAGGAACTGAGCTGCGTCCGGATATGGCCGGGGACCAGGCAATTCACGCGGATCCCGTATTGCGCGAGGTCGATCGCCGCTGACTTGCTGAAATGGATGAGTGCTGCCTTTGACGCGCGATAGGTGATCATCGCCTGACCGGCGAGCAGCCCGGCAATCGAGGCATTATTGACGATCGCGCCGCCATCGCCCTGCGCCCGCATCCGTCGAGCGGCAGCCTGGGTTCCGACCATCGGGCCGAACAGATTCACGCCAATCACCTGATCGAAATCGTCGAGCGGATCGTCGAGGAAATGCGGGTGGGCGGCACAGGCGATCCCGGCATTGTTGAACATCACATCCAGCCGGCCAAAATCCGCCACCGCGCGATCGATCAGCGCCTCAACCTGCTCGCGTTGCGAGACGTCGGTGCGCTGATACAGCGCGGCATTGCCGATGCTGTCGGCAAGCCCCTCGCCGGCCGCATCATTGAGATCGGCGATCAGGACCCTGGCGCCTTCCCTGGCGAAAAGCTGCACCGTCGCCCTGCCGATGCCGCCAGCGCCACCGGTGACGATCGCGACCTTGCCTTCGAGTTCACCGGCCACCGGTCAATCCCTCTTGTCGAACGTGACCGGCAATCGTTCCATCGTCCGGGTGGCGACGGTCGGCAGGTAACGGATGTCGTCCGGATCGATCGCAAGCTGGAAATTGTCGAGCCGCCGGACGAGTTCGCGGGCGGCGACCTTGATCTCCATCCGCGCCAGCGCGAGGCCGACACAGCGATGGACGCCGCCGCCGAACGACAGGTGCCGGCCGATATTCTTGCGGTCGATGTCGAAATCGCGCGGGCAGGGAAACACGTCCGGCTGGTCGTTCGCGGAGGCGTAGAGGAGCAACAGGTGCGCGCCCGCGGGGAGAAGCTTGCCGCCGAGTTCGACCTTCCGGGTGGTCATGCGCGACAAAGCGCGCACCGGCGGCTCGATCCGCAGCAATTCCTCGACGAAGCGGTTGAGCAGCCGGTCGTCCTCGACTGAATCCTTGAGCAGTTGCGCGGTCTCGGGCTCGGTGCACAAGATGTAGACGAGATTGCCGAGCGCGGTCGCCGTCGTCTCGTTTCCGGCGACGAGCAGCGCGCGGATCAGCGACACCGCTTCCTCGAACGTCAGTACCGAACCTTCGCCATCGCCCTCCTTCGCGTGGACGATGTCGGAGATCATGTCCTCGCGTGGCTCTGCCTGCCGCTCCTTCATCTTGGCGATGAGATATTGCTGGAGATCGCAGATCTGCCGCGCGTGCTCGAGCATCTCGGCGCGGTCCTGCATGCGCCCGATCTGGGCGGTGACGGCGGTCGACCAGCGCTGGATCCTGCTCTTCATCTCCCAGTCGAGGCCGAGCTGTTCGCAGATGATGCGGATCGTCAGCGGGACAGCGAAATCATTGACTGCGTCCATCGCGCCCTTGTCGGCGATCGCATCGATCAGCTCCGCCACGACCTTCTCGATCCGGGGTTCGAGCTCCTTCACCCGGTGGCCGGTAAAGGCGTTCTCCATCAGCTTGCGGACACGGGTGTGATAGGGCGGATCGGACATGATCGCGTCGGGGAAATAGCCACCCCCATCGCGCTCAAGGATCTGCCGGAACTCCTCGGCGAAGCCCTTGGCCTGCTGCGTGTGATAGCCCTTGTTGACCGAGAAGGTGATCGGGTCCTTCTGGATCGTCTGGATGTCCTCGTATCGGGAGACGAGGTACATATCGAGCTGCGCGTCATAATGGACCGGGTCGAGCTTGCGCATCGCCGTGTAGAAACGCCGCGGCGCCGCGTGCACCACCGGATCGAGCAAGGTCGCGTCAGCGATCAGGCGCTTTTCCTCGGCGGTCGCGGGGCAGCCGCTTTCGCTTGTCACGTCATCCGCTGCCGATGCCATCGTTCATTCCTCTCGTGTCGTCGCCAGCATAGTGGGAAATGCAGCTGGACGCAGCCATGACCGCGATCGATCCAAGCCTTGTCCGCAGCGGCAAAGGCGGGTTTCAATATCCCGGGTCGGGCGCGACGGTCAGTTCAATGCCGTCGAGGTCGCTGCTGACCGAGATCTGGCAGGACAGGCGGCTGTTGGGCTGGCGGACGTCGTCGACCATATCGAGCAAAGCTTCCTCGACATCATCGGGCGGCCCGACCTTTTCCATCCAGCCGTCGCCCACATAGACGTGGCAGGTCGCGCAGGAGCACGCGCCGCCGCAATCGGCCAGGATACCCTCGACATCGTGCGCCTTGGCGACCTGCATCATCGACATGCCGGGCTCCGCATCCTCGATGACTCGCGTCTGTCCGTTCACATCGATGAAGGTGACGGTGATTCCCGGCATGTCCCACTCGCAATCGCTTCTGATGGTCAGCCTCATGCCCCAGCTGCGCCCGGGCGGAAAGAACCGGGCTGGCCGGGCAAATTGACCGGGGCGGCACCCGCCGCCAGCGCCGTCAGGGATTACCTGCCCTGCGGTGTCAGTCATTTCTGCCCGGAGAGCGGCATCGTAGAATTTGGCCAATCTTGGACAATCGGCCCGGCGAGAGGGCCGGTGCGACCGGAAGGATGCGCGTTGCGATGGCCACCATATTGATCAGGAACGCCCGTATCTTCGACGGGACCGGGGCCGAACCCTTTGCCGGGGACTTGCTGATCGAAGGCAATCGCATCGCGTCGGTGTCCCGCCCGGGTGACGGTAACGCGGACAGGATCATCGATGCGGGCGGCCGCTTCCTCATGCCGGGCATGACCGAGGGCCATGCGCATCTCTCTTTCGAGAACGTCACTGCGACCGAGGACCTGATCACGCCTTCGCCCGAGGAGCAGGTCTTCGCCGCGGCACGGGGTGCGAAGGCGCTGATCGATGCCGGATTCACCAGCGCCTATGGCGCGTCGGAGGCCAAGACCCGGCTTGCGGTGGCAGTCCGCAAGGAAGTCGAGGCCGGGCGCCTGCCTGGGCCCCGCATCCGGGCGGGATCGATGGAAATCAGCGTCACCGGCGGGATGGGGGACGAGAGCAAGGAGCATAACCCGCGGAAAGGCCCCTCGATCATCGTCGACGGGCCGGAAGAGATGCGCAAGGCAGTGCGCTTCTCCTGCCGGGAAGGATGCGACAACATCAAGCTCGATGTCTCGGGCGATCCTTTCTACCCGAACACGCCGGGCCACACGACGCCGATGAGCTTCGAGGAAATCCGGATGGCGGTCGATACCGCGCATGCCTATGGCCGCAAGGTCAACGCGCATTCGCGGTCGATCGAAGGATCGAAGCGGTGTGTGAGGGCCGGTGTCGACGGCCTGTTCCACTGCGAATATTCGGACGAGGAGCTTCTCGACCTGTTCGAGGAAGCGAGGGACCGACTGTTCGTCGCGCCGACCGTCGGGCTGTTCCATCAGATCATCAAAGGTGAGGCCTCGGGGCATGGCCTGACCCCCGAAATCGGCGGCTATATGGGCATCCCGCAGCTGCTCGAGGAATCGGTGAAGACCCATGTGGCGCTGCGGAAGCGCGGGGTGCGCCATCTGATCGGGGGCGATTACGGATTCGGCTGGAGTCCCCAGGGCACCCAGGCGCGCGATATCGCCTTTTTCATCGACTATTATGGCTATTCGCCTGCCGAAGCCCTTGTGTGCGCGACCAAGAACGGTGGCCTTGCGATGCGAGACCAGGGCGATCTCGGGACGCTTGAAAAGGGCATGCTTGCCGATCTCGTCCTCGTCGACGGCGACCCGATGGCCGATCCGGCCATCTTCCTCGACACCGGCAAGCTCCTCCTGATCATGAAGGACGGACAGCTGCACAAGAACATCGTGCCGGAGGCGGCGACGCAGCACTCCGAGCCCAGCCGCGAAGCGATCCCGGCCTGACAATCCCCTTTTCCCAAGCGGAGTCGAATCCATGAACGTCGAAACCGGTACGATCGAGCCTGGCGAGGCGCGCTGCCCAGCCGACAGCGCGCAGGACATCATCGCCCGCGACAAGGTCGCGGCACCCGGATGGGTGCGGTCCGAAAGCTATGCCTTTCTCGGCGACGAAGATGTGGATTCACGGCGCTACACCGACCCCGATTATGCCCGGGAGGAATTTCGCAGGCTCTGGACGCGCACCTGGCAATTTGCCTGCCGCGAGGAGCATATCCCCAATATCGGCGACTATTATGTCTACGACATCGGGCCCTACAGCTTCATCGTCACGCGGGTCGAAGAGAATGAGATCCGCGCCTATTTCAACGCCTGCCTGCACCGCGGCACCAAGCTGCGTCCCTCGGGCACCGAAGGGTCGACAAGCGATTTTCAATGCCCGTTCCATGGCTGGACCTGGAATCTCGATGGGACCAGCAAGAGCATTACCTGCCCTTGGGATTTCCCGCATGTCGATCCCGACAAGCTGACTCTGCCGGAAGCCCGGGTCGAATTGCTGGGCGGCTTTGTGTGGATCAACATGGACCCGGCCGCCCCGAGCCTTGCGGATTATCTCGGCGAGGAGGCGCTGGCGCATATCAAGGCATGGAAGCTGGAGGACCGCTACACCCATCTGCATGTCCAGAAGAGCTTTCCGGCCAACTGGAAGCTGACGGTCGAAGCTTTCCAGGAAGCCTATCACGTGATCATCACGCACCCGCAGGTGGCGCCCTCCAACGCCGACGCCAATACCCAGTACGACATCTATGGCGAGCATGTGAATCGCTTCATTTCGCCGCTCGGCGTATGCAGTCCGCATCTCGCGGGCCAGTATAGCGAGCAGGATATCCTCGATCAGTTTACCGTCGGCGATGGGACGATGCTGAGCAGCGATCGCCCGACGGTGGGGGACAATACCGCCCGCCAGGCGATGGCCGACATGTTCCGAGGCGTGTTCGAGCAGACGACCAACAGCGATCTCAGCGCGGTGTCAGACAGCGAGATCCTCGACTGCTTCTCCTACACGATCTTTCCCAACACCTATCTCTTTCCGGGTATCTCGCTGCCGATGGTGTATCGCTTCCGTCCCGACCCGAAGGACTATCGCCGGTGCATCTTCGAAGTGATGTTCATGCGGCCTGTGCCGAGGGACGGCCCGCGGCCCGAGCCGGCCGAGGTCCAGATCCTGTCGGACGAACAATCCTTCAGCGACGCCGAGGGCATGGATCCGGGGTTCGGCCATATCCTCGACCAGGATACCGACAATCTCCACGCGCAGCAGGAAGGCCTGGAAGCCAGCGCCAAGAGCGGCATCACGCTTGGAAATTACCAGGAGATCCGGATCCGCCATTTCGAGCGCGCGGTCGACAAATATATGGCGATGGAGCCTTTCCGCCCGAACGCCGCCGATACGCGACGCTGAACGGCGCTGGGATGATCAACCTTGCCGGCAGGACGGCATTGATCGCCGGGGCTTCTTCGGGCCTGGGCGCCGGGTTCGCGCGGGTGCTGGCGAGGGCAGGGGGGAGAGTTGTGCTGGGCGCGCGGCGGATCGAACGCGTGGAGGCGCTTGAGCGCGAACTCGCCGACGCGGGCGCCGAGGCGCTTGCAGTGTCGTTGGACGTGACTGAGGAGGCTTCGGTGATCGCAGCCTATGATCGGGCCGAAGCGCGGTTCGGCATTGTCGATACCGTCGTCGCCAATGCCGGGATCGCAGCCGGGGGGCGGTCGACCGCGGTGCCGGCTTCCGATATTCGTCGCGTGATCGACACCAATCTGGTCGGCGCCTATCTGGTCGCGCGCGAAGGTGCGCGTCGCCTGATCGCGAGCGGCAGCCGGGATCGGGAGGATGGGCGGATCATCCTGATCGGATCGGTTACGGCCGGGCAGGTGCATACCGGCGACGCGGCTTATGCCGCGAGCAAGGCGGGTATCGCCCATCTCGGCCGGCAGTTCGCGCGCGAATGGATCCGGCAGGGGATCAATGTGAACACGATCCAGCCAGGCTGGATCCACACCGAGATCAACGACGCATGGTATCGCTCCGATGCGAGTCGCGGCGCGATTGCGGGACTGCCACGACGGCGCATGCAGGAGGCGGACTCGCTCGACGCGATGCTCGTCTATCTGGCCTCGGATTGCTCGAAGGCAGTCACCGGTGCTGTATTCACCATCGATGACGGTCAGTCGTTATGACGGCACTTGTCGGGCTGACGATCGTCGAGACGGCGGAGCGGGTCGTCGGCGAATATGCGGCGCGGCTGCTCGCGGATTTCGGTGCCGAAGTGATCAAGGTCGAGCCGCCGGGTGGCTCGCCCACAAGGGCAATGGGGCCCCATGTGAATGGCGAGAGCGTGCCCTTCGCGTATCTCAACACCAACAAGAAATCGGTCATGCTCGACCTCGACGCCGAGGCCGGCCGCGCGCGCCTCGGCGCCCTGCTCGCGCGGGCCGATGCATGGATCGACGACCATGACGAGGACTGGCGCGCGGGCCACGCGCTAGCCCCGGAGGCGGTGGCGAAGGCGCATCCGGCGCTGGTCCACTGCGCGATCACGCCGTTCGGGCAGGGCGCTCCCGAGGACAGGCGCAGGGCCTATCCGATCAACGTCATCAACGCGGGCGGGTGGGGATATCATACTCCGAGCGAGACCGCGTCTGACAAGCCGCCGCTCAAGGGCGCCGGACGGTTCCTGCCCGATTATGAGGCGGGACTCGACGCAGCAATGGCGGTCGCAGCCTCGCTCTGGCGCAAGCGGCAGACGGGCGCGGGCCAGTTCATCGACATGTCGGAGGTCGAGACCCAATTGTCGCGCGCCGATGTCGTGCTTGGTCGTATCCTTGCGGGCGACGACGAACCGAGCCTGTCGCGGACCCGCTACGACATGGGCGGGCCGGCGACGTCCTTCGACTGCGCTGACGGGCATGTCTATCTGATCATGACGACCCGGGCGCACTGGAACGGGTTGCGCACATTGATGGGCGATCCCGACTGGGCTCGGCAGTTCCCGGAGGATTGGCTCGAATTCCACTGCACGCCCGAACGGGTGAAGGCGTTTCGCGATCAGTTCCGGCCCTGGATCGTGCAGCAGGACAAGGTGCGGGTGTCCGACGAGGCGCAGAAGCTCAACGTGCCGATCGTCCCGGTCAACACCGCCGCCGACCTGTGCGTCAATGCGCAATATCGTCACCGCGGCTATTTCCAGCCGCTCGAACATCCACTGCTCGGCAAGGCCGATTATCCCACTGTTCCGTATCGGATGAGCGGCTCGCCGGCACGGCTGACCCGGCCCGCCCCAGTGCTCGGCGAGCATGCCGACGAGGTGCTGGTGTGAGTTTCCGGAACCGTGGCGGCCCGCTCGCCGGGATCAGGGTGATCGAGATCGCCAAGGTCTGGGCCGGGCCCTATGCGGGCAAGATGCTGGCCATGCTCGGCGCCGAGGTGATCAAGGTGGAGAGCATGGGCGCCCTTGACGAGATGCGCGCCTATGGCGGCGTCGATATCGAGCACGCGCCCTATTTCCTCAGCCACAACACCGAGATCCTCAGCGTCCGCGTCGATATGAAGACCGATGCCGGCATGGCCAGGCTGCGCGAGATGATCGCCTGCGCCGACATCGTCATCGACAATATCCGCCCCGGGGCGATGGAGCGGTCGAATCTCGGCTATGCCGATTTGAAGACGATCCGGCCCGACATCATCCATGTCTCGATCAAGATGTACGGGAATGACGGGCCGCTCGGCTATCAGACCGGCTATGCCCCCTGTTTCGCGGCGATCGGCGGGCTCACCTATCTCGTCGGCCATGAGGGCGAGGTGCCGAAGGGCATGAACATCCGCTACGGCGATTCGACCGTTGGCGCCGCAGCGGCCTTCGCCGCGATCGCCGCTTTGCATCACCGCGAAAGCACCGGTGAGGGGCAGTTTGTCGACGTGTCAGCGGTCGAGGCTCTTTCCAGCCTGGTCGGCGATAGCCTGTTCACGTTCAACCTGACCGGGGATATTCCCCGGGCGGACGGCAATTTTCATCCGGAACTCGCCCCGCACGGCGCCTATCCCTGCCGGGAGGGGGGCTGGCTCAGCATCGCCTGCGGCAGTGACGACGAATGGCGTGCGCTGACGGGCGTGCTGGGCGTGGATCAGCTTGCCGACGATCAGCGCTTTGCCAGCCGGGATCTGCGAGTTGCGAACCGGAATGCTCTCGACAGGCAATTGGACAAGCTGACCGCGGCGCACGAGACTGACGCGCTGGGCGCAGCGCTCCGCGCTGCCGGGGTTGCCGCCTATCCCAGCGCCAGCACGCTCGCCCTCGCGGCCGACGATCTGTTCTGGGAACGCCAGGTCTATCGGATGGTCGAAAACGGCAATGGCGATACGCGCCCGGTCGTCGGCGCGCCGTGGCGGATGACGCCGGACGAGGCAGCGATCGAGCGCGGTGCGCCGCTGCTCGGCGAGCATAATGATTATGTCTATCGCGCTTTGCTGGGGCTTTCGCCGGAGGAGATCGACCGGCTGGTTGCGCTCAAGGCAATCGACTAGCGCGCGGTCGGCGGGCGCTTTTCCCTGTTCCGACCGCAATATCAGGGAAAATATTCTTTTTTGCGCGCTCAGCCCGGTTTCTGGTCGCTATTTTCTGCAATATTGCAAAGGCTTATGTTCGGTTTCCCTGTTACCTAAAACAGGGAAAACCCGTATCGAGAACAGGGAAACCTAATTTCGAGAACAGGGAAACCTGTTTCGAGAACAGGGAAAAATCCGTCGAGAACAGCGAATTCAGCCTCTGTTGCGGGCACGTCAAAGGCGCACGCCTGTCGTCGCCTGTCCAGTCATGAGAAAAAGCAGAGCCGGATCCCCCAGGATCCAGTTCGGCCCGGTTCTGCAACGATCTGCACTCGAGTTGAATCGAGATTCGAAAATTATTGGGCCAGCCTGAACCGTGAATTGACCATCTTCGTCGTCGACCAGCCGCCATCGACGGCGATCACCTGGCCGTTGATGAATTCGCCCTTGTCGGAGCACAGGAACACGACCGCGTTGGCGACATCATCCACCGTGCAATCGCGATAAAAGGGCGTCAGGCCCTGGTTGACGAGCTGGAAGGCGGGATAGTCCCACGCAGCCTCGGTCATCGGCGTCTTGACCACGGTCGGCGCGACGACATTGGCGCGGATGCCCTGCTCGCCATATTGCGCGGCGATGGTCTGGGTCAGGCCGGTGAGCCCCGATTTGACCATGCAATACGCGCCGCCATCGAGCCCGCCCATGATGCCGAAGGTCGAGCCGATCGTGCAGATCGCCGAGCCCCGGCCCATATGCGGAATGACCTCGCGGCACAGGCGAAAAGGCGCGCGCATCGAGATGGCGAGCACGTCGTCGAGCATCGCATCGGGGGTCGCATGGACTGGCGCCCAATGGCCTGAGCCGGCATTGTTGACGAGATAGTTCAGCCGGCCATGCTTCCCGAGGGTGAAATCGACGATTGCCCCGGGCGCATCGTCCGCCGTGACGTCGGCGACCACGTAGGAGAAATCCACGCTGTCGCCGAGCCGGGCCTGAAGCTCCTTCAGCTTCTCCGCGTTGCGGCCGGTGCCGATCACCGCCACGCCCTCTTCGCCGAACTTGCGGACGATGCCTTCGCCGATGCCGCCCGCCGCGCCGGTGACGATTGCTACCCTGGTCTCGCTCACGATCGTCAGTTCCTCATTCTGCGGCCGCGCGCGCATTGCCGGAGCGCACCGCGATGTCATTCGCGGCGACATAGCCGAAGGTCAGCGCCGGTCCGATCGTGCCGCCCGCACCGGGATAGACCGAGCCGAACGGATTGCCCGAGCAATTGCCCGCCGCGTAGAGGTTCGGGATCGGTTTGCCGGCCTGATCGAGCACGCGCGCCCGCGCATCGGCACGCAGGCCGCCCTTGGTTCCGAGATCGCCATTGTTGATCGGCACAGCATAGAAAGGCGCCTTCGCGATCGGGCCGAGGCAGGGATTGGGTTTGACGGTCGCGTCGCCGAAGAACTGGTCATAGATATTGCCGCCGCGCCCGAATTCCGGATCGACGCCGGTCCTCGCATAGTCGTTCATCTTCGCCACGGTCCGTTTCAGCGCATCGACCGGCACCTTGATCTTCGCGGCGAGCGCGTCGAGCGTGTCCGCGCGGAAAAGATAATGATCCCACCAGTCCGAGGGGATCTTCCGGTCAGGTGTGACGATCGACGGCATCAGCCCGCCGGCGCTGAACTTGTCCCGGAAGGTCGCGTCGAACACCAGCCAGCACGGCATGTTCGCCCCGGTTTTCAGCTGATCGTCGACCATTGCCTGGCCGAAGCTGTCATAGCCGGTCGCCTCGTCGACGAAGCGAACGCCGTTGCGATTGACGCAGACGCTGTGCGGCCGGCCGACATCAAAGGCCGCCTGGTGAATCTCGTGGAAGTTGGACGCGCCGGGCATGGGCAGAGTCATGGTCGGGATCCACCAGCCCTGCTCGGTGAACTCAGTCGAGGCGCCGAGCTTCTCGGCGGCGATCAAGGCCTCGCCGCGATTGGCGTCCTCAGGAGTCGAGGAGTGGCGGGTGAGTCCCGGCACCGGATAGAAACGATCGCGCAACGCCTGGTTCCACTCGAACCCGCCCGCCGCCAGCACCACGCCGTGCCGGGCGCCGATCTCATATGCGCGGCCGTAATTACTGACCTCGACACCAGTCACGCTCCCCGTGCTGTCGGTGCGGAGAGTCTCGAGTTTGGTGTCCATCCGAAGCTCGACGCCGCGATCGAACAGCTGCTTGTAGATCTGTCCCATCAGCGCCGCGCCCTGGGTGAAGCGCCGATCGCGATGGCTGAGTTTGCGGGTGCCGCGATCGAGCCAGTAGCGGCGAAGGATATTGACCACCGTTTTCCGCCAGCCCTTCGACCGCGCCATCAGCGCGAAGGTCTCGGTCAAATCCATCGCGTAGCGGCCGAACAGCTTGAAGCGGTTATATTGCTCGCGCATCAGCGGATAGCGATCATCGCCGAGTTGCCGCCCGTCAAAGGTCGGGCAGATGATCGAACGGTCGGCACGCGCGCCCGGCTTGTCGGGAAAATAATCGGGCCAGTTGGCGGCGATAACCTGCACGCCGGTGCTGCTCAGATAGCGCAGCATCCGCGGCGCCTCGTCGACATAGGCTTCGAGCCGGTCGCGCTGCTTGACGTCCTTGCAGAGCGAATCGAGATAGTCGAGCGCCTGCTCGCGGCTGTCGCCTTCATTGTTGAGATTGTGGTTGGGGATCCACATTACCCCGCCCGACGTCGCCGAGGTGCCGCCGAATTTATGCGCCTTTTCGACAATCAGGACCGACAGCCCCTGGTCCCGCGCGCGGAGCGCGGCCATTGCCCCGGCAGCGCCGGAGCCGATCACCACGACATCGAAGATTTCGGTTTCGCTCATCTCCGCCCTTCAGAAACGCGGCACGGCGGCGAGGTGCGAATCCGGCGGAAACACGAAATATTCGATGAAATGGCCGGTATCCTCGCGCGCGTCGAAATAGGCATAAGTGCCACCCATTGTGTCGCTGGCGATCGGCATCGCCCATTTCGCCTTCGCTTCGGTGACGTGCAGATCGAAGCTGGAACGCTCGGAAAAATGGCGGCCGAGATGGTGGAAGCGCTTGGCATAACCGCTGGCCGGCAGCCCGGTGCGATAGACGGCGTCATCGCCCGACAGCGGCTGAATGATCTCGAACTGGAGGTCGTTCTTGTAGGCGAGCGCGAAGTGGCATGCCGCCGTTCGATCCGCGCCGGTATCGAATTCGGCGTCAGGCATTTCCATCCAGCCGCCGATATCGTGCTGCACGGAAAGCTCCTGCATCGCGCGGCGCCAGTCAGTCGTGACATAGGCGAATTGATAATAGTCCTGGCTCGCCATCGCGGCCGCTCTCCCCAAGCGTTTCTCTTTTCCCGGCCTGACTATCGGCAGCGGCCATCACAATCGGAATGACCCCATGGGCATGGCGACTTGCACCGGGACGCGCGGGAGCCCGCGCTGCGTTGCATCCCGCATCGGCCTGCCGCCTAAGGTAAGGCGATGAGCGACATGAACGAGACACATTTCGTCGCCGCGGCGACGCTGGAAGACCTTCCTGCCGGCGCGGTCAAGGCGGTGGAACTGAACGGCAAGCCGATCCTGCTGTGCAACAGCCAGGACCGGATCTTCGCGGTGATCAACCGCTGTTCGCATGCCAATGAAAAGCTCGAATGCGGTAAGATGAAGGCGGGCTGGATCGCCTGCCCGGTTCATGGCGCGCGGTTCGATCTCGCGACGGGCAAGGCGAAGAACCCGCCCGCCACCAGGCCGATCGAAACCTTCGCGGTGCGAATTGTCGGAGCCACGATAGAAGTCGCCCTGTGATTCCCGCCTGGCTCTCCCTCCGGCCGGTCGTGCCTGCACGATGGGAGGATGTGACGTCCGAATGGATGACGCGGGCAATCGCCTCGCGCCACCCGCAATCGATCGTGAGCGAGGTGCGCATCGCCACCCGCGATGACGGCACCAATCGACGCGTCCGCTTCGCGCTGACGTACAGCCGGGGCGAGGGGCCGGCGACTGTGTTCGTAAAGGCGCACAATGCCGGGCATCGCTGGGTGCATCTGCGGAACGGCAATCTGTTCAACGAGGTGCGCCTGTTCGCTTCCGGCGCTGCGCTCCCGCTCGAGCATCCGCTCGTCTATTGCGCGGTGCCCGATTATCCGCGGCTCGATTTCCTGCTGGTGATGGAAGATCTCGCATCGCGCGGTTGCGATCCGCGCGATGCGACGCGGCCGATGCGCGTCGAGCAGGTAGCCGACGGGCTTCGCGGGCTGGCGCGGCTTCATCGGCATTACTGGGGAATGAGCGGCGCTTCGCACCGCGGTTTGCGCTGGGTGAAGCCGTGGCGAGCCACGATGGGCTGGAAGGTCGGCCTCGCCCGCCGTATCCCGACCGGTATCGAGCGCGCCGGAGCCATCCTGTCGACGTCGCTGCGGGGCGTGGGGGGTGATAGTATCGTCGCGTGCTGGACTCGCTTCGTCGATGCGTTGGGCGATGGCGCGCAGACGCTGCTGCACGGCGACGCACACATCGGCAACAGTTACGTGGCGCAGGACGGTACGACCGGCTTTCTCGATTGGCAGGTCGTGCGGCGTGGCCACTGGTCGCAGGATATCGGCTATTTCCTCGTGGGCGCGCTGACGGAAACCGATCGCCGCGACCATGAACGCGAATTGCTCCGCTTCTATCTCGATGCCCTGGAGCTGCCGGCGGACGCCACCCCAGGTTTCGACGACGCCTGGCTGCGCTATCGCCAGGGCCATGCCTATGGCCTGGCAGTATGGCTATCGACGCTTGGCGCTGACGGCTATCAGGCGCCGGCGATCTCGCGCGCGATGGTCGGCCGGTACGCGGCCGCGTTCAGCGAGCATGATACGATCGGTGCGCTTGGCTAGGCGGAAACGGCGCCTGCCGCCATCCGGGCAATCGCCAGTGTCCTGACATCCGCCGCTTTGATCTTTTCATTGCCGGTCAGCGCGAATTCGTCGTCAGTGAAGACCAGGATCCGGCGCGGCACCTTGAAGCTGGCGAGCTGAGTCTTGAGGTGCGCGGTCAGCGCGACATCATCGATCGCGGCGCCGGCCATCGGCACGATGCAGGTGACGACCATCTCGCCGAGCAGATCGTCGGGCACGCCGACGGTCTGGCTACGTTTGACGCCGGGATAGTTGGCGATGATCGAGTCGACCTCTTCAGGGGCGACATTCGCGCCGCCGGTCTTGATCATGTCAGTCAGCCGGCCTTCCCAGAAGAAGCGCCCCTCGGCATCGACGCGCCCGCCATCGCCGGTGCAATAAAAGCCCTCGGCATCGAAGCATTCTTCGGGCGCCTTGCCGAGATAGCCGCGCATCAGGGTCGGGCCCTTGATGCACATCTCGCCGCGCGCGCCGCGCGGCAGGATCGCGCCGCTCAGCGGATCGACGATCTTCAGCGTGTTGCCGGGGAGCGGCTTGCCGCAATCGCCCGCATCGCCCGTCGGGGTGTCGGCCACCAGGGACGTGCAGATCGTCATCGTCTCGGTCGTGCCGAAGGCCATCGGGACCCGCCAATCGGTGTCGACCGTCGGATGCTCGTAGAGAAGCTCGCCGCGCGGGACATATTTGAGGCTCGACAGATCGACCTCGGCCCAGTTCGGCGCCGCCTGCAGCCGAGCCCATTGGTGCGGGCGGCCATTGGCGAAGGAGACGCGCTCCTTGTCCATCAGGCGGAGCGCCTCGGCTTCGTCGAAAAAGCGCTGCAGCACCACGGCGCCGCCGGTGGACAGCGCCGTCCCCACCACCATGCTGACATTGCCCGACCAGAAAAAGCCGTTGCCGGTCCAGCTCCGCACCGGATCGCGCATGCCGAACACGCGCGGCCAGCGCCACCACTGGATCGCGAAGGCGCGCTGATCGTGAACGATGCCCTTGGGCAGGCTGGTCGTGCCCGAGGAGAAGAAGATGCCGGCGGGATCGGCCGGGTGAACCCGGGCGGATCGGGCCTCGACCAGCGTTGGCGGGATGGCTTCGCCTTGCGCGAGGAAGGCCAGCCAGTCGTCGAGTCCGATGCGGCGGGTGAGGAACGGGTAGCGGTCGCCGGCCGGATCGAGCTCGGCGAGCATCCGGCGGAAATCCTTTTTCAGGATGCGCTCCTCATAGAGCAGCACCGAAATTTCGGAGGTGGCGATCAGATAATCGAGTTCCTGCGGGGTCGAGAAGGTGGAGAGCGCGACGGCGACTCCGCCCGCCATCGCCGTGCCGAACAAGGCGGCGAGGAATTCAGGCCGGTTGGTCATCAATATGCCGACCCGGCCGTGCTTGCCTATCCCGCCCGCGACCAGCGCGCGCGCGACCGCCATCGCCTGCGCGCGGAGTTCGCGGTAGCTCCAGCTCAGCCGCTCGCCGTCCGCGTCCAGCACCACGGCTTCGCGGTCGCCGTAGCGCGCCACGATCTCCTCCAGATAAGCGGGGATCGTCAGCGCGCCGATGCCGGGCTCCTCCGCCAGCGGCAGGCCATGGACCAGCGATGGGGCGGTGAGGGATGGGGCAGGGACCATCATCGCCCGCGCGGCAGCGAGACCTCGGCCACACCGGTCAGGATCTTGTCGCCGTCCTGGGTGGTCATGACGGTCTTGATCCGCACCACCGGGCCCCATTCGGAATCGTCGATCTTCTCGACCACTTCGCCATCGACATAGGTCACGTCGCCTTCGAAGGCCGGGCTGCGGAACTGGGTCTTCGAGTGCCAGATATAGCCGTCATGCCCGGCCCAATAGGCGATGGTGTCGAGATGCCAGGCATTCATCGACGCGCCATAGCCATAGGCGCCGCCCATGCCGACATCCTTGGCCTTGTTCGGGTTGATATGGCCGCTCGACGGGCCGTGGAACAGGCCGTCATGCATGCGCGGATCGATCTTCGACGCGTCATGGTCATAGGTCATCTTCTCGCCGAAGCCGGCATCTTCCGTGGCCGGGTCGCGATAGCCTTCGGGCGGATTCCAGCGCCAGGTGCCCCATACATTCTGCCGGTGGCCGCGGCACTCGAGCGCGAAGCTGACCACTGAATGCGGGCCGATCACGCGCCGGGGCAATTTGTCGCCGACCTCGACCGCGTCATATATGGGCGAGACGCCTTCGCGATTGGAGAGGATCCAATCGTGGCGGAGGCGGGCGACCTCTTCGAGCTCCTCGTCAGTCCAGGTCTTCGGCGCGCGCTTCTCGGCGGCATAGACGGCGCGCTTCTTCGCTTCCTCGACCAGATAGCGGATTGAGGTCGCGCGTTCCTTGGCGACGATGATCCCGTCCTGATTGATGTGGACCGTGTCGCCATCGGCGAACATGGTCGGCCCGGCGAACGACGTGTCGGTCACCTTGTAGCCCGCGAAGGTCCGCTCCTGGGTCAGCTTGTCGCCCGGGCGGATCGGGGTGCCGTAGAACCACCATTCCTCGCCGGCGAAGATCAGGTGCGTGCCGGGGACCTTGCCGACGCACGACGGGTGGCAGCCATGGCCATAGTCCATCGCGACGGTGAAGCTCTGCGGCGCGACGATCCCGCCGAATTTCGACGCGCGCGCGAACTCCTCGTCCCAATGGAGCGGGTTCGGATAATCGAGCGACTGGACCCAGCGGCGGATCTCGGTGGCGCTGGCCGGATCCCACATTTCGGCGAAGACGACGCGCTTGCCGACCCACTTGTCGACGTCGCTGGTGTCCAGCGTGATTTCATCCTGTTTGGTGTCTGACACTGTGTTTCCTGCTTTCTAGTCGAGCGGTTGCGGTGCGCCCGTGCCCATATATTCGGCGAGCACGCGGTGGAAATTGACGATCGCGCGCTCTTCTTCGGGGCTTGGCCGCATGCCGTCGAAATGCTTCGACTTAAGGCCCTTTTGCACGGCGCCCATGTTCGAGAAATCCTGGCACAGCACCTTGCGCCAATTCGCCTCGGTCATTTCGGGCCGGTAGAGATTTTCCGGCCTTGGCTCACCGCCCTCGGGATATTTCTCCAGGGTGTAGACTTCGAAGATGCAGCGATCGGGATCATCGCCATCCGGCCGCGCGCGATAGCAGAGCGCGAAGGTCGGCCCGTGGATGATCACGGTGTTCGGGAAGATATGCCAGACATTGCCGGCCGCAGCGAAATGTGCGGGATCGATCCGTGGCCACGTCACGCCGCGCTTCGCGTCTTCCTCGATCGTCCGCTTCATCAGGTGCATCTGCACCTCCTGCGCGGGCGTGCCCTCGGGAAGCTCCTCCTCGAGCAGATTGGCGACCTTCACCATGGTCTCGGTCGTGGTGGCGTTCACCTCTTCCCATAGCTGGTTGAGCGAATGCCTGAGGCCGATCCGCATATCGGCCGCGCCCGATGCGCCGGCCGTTGCCCCGCCCGATCCTTCCCGCGCCGCCGCCCCGAACACGCCGTGCCGGCCTTTCGCGTCGCTCCAGGTCGGCTTGGCCGAGAATTTGGTGAGCTGCGGATGCGTGCCGGCGACGTGATAGCCCTCGTTGAACGCCTCGATCGCGACCTTCCAGTTGCTCGGGAAATGCAGCCATTGGCGCCAGCGATAGCGCATATTCTGCAGCTCGAACGGATCGAGCATGGTCGCGGCCGGTTCGAGATAGTCGCGCAGCGGCTCGCAATCGGGATCCATGTTGATGAACACCCAGCCGCCCCAGCTATCGACCCTGACCTGTTTGAGCGGGATATCCTCGGATTTCAGCGCATCGCCCCAAGCCTCGCCGCGCACCGTGCCGATATTCTCGCCCTCGAGGTTCCAGCTCCAGGCATGGAAGGGGCAGACCAGGCGCTTCTTGTTGCCGCACCCCTCGGTCAGTTGCCGCCCGCGATGGCGGCACTGGTTGTGATAGGCCCTGATCCGGCCCTCAGCGGCGCGGATCACGATGATCGATTCATCGAGAATGTCATAGGTGACGAAATCGCCGACCTGCTCGATCTCCTCTTCGCGGCAGGCGACCTGCCAGACCTTGCTCCAGAGCCTGTCCGCCTCGGCCCGGGCATAGTCAGCCGAGATATAGGCCTCGGTACCGATCAGGACGGGGCGCTCGGCGAGCGGTCGCTCGATCCTGGCTTCTGCGTTCACGACGACATCCTCTTCCTCGGGCGCGCTATCCGCCGTTTCGGCGATTCTAGGGGGCGCGGGCGGGTGGGGGAAGCGGCGCGCGCGGGGCTTGGCCGCCGGGTCATATGGCTTGGCCGCCAGAGACAAATGCGCGGGCGGACTCCCCTTTGGCTGACGCATCCGGCCCGTCGAAGCGCGGCATCAGTTCAGCAAGCCGGGCGCGCCAGGCGGCGACGCCCTGCTGCTTGATCGGCCCATAGCCCCGGACCAGCGCTGCTGAACCGGCGATCTCGGTCGCCAGGGCGATGTTACGCTCGTCGATCTTCCCGGCGAGCCTGGTTGCCAGGCGCCGATACTCGCCGATCAGGGCGCGTTCCATCCGCCGCTCGGCGGTGTAGCCGAAAATGTCGAATACGCCGCCGCGCAGGCGCTTCGCCTTTGCCATCATCCGGAAGAAGGGGAGGAGCCACGGCCCGAAGGCGATCTTCTTCGGGTGACCGGTCTTGCGATCCTTGCGCCAGGCGAAGAGCGGCGGCGCCAGATTGAAGCGGAGGGATGGAGCGCCGTCGAACGCAGCGCCGATCGCCGCGCGAAAGGCGGGGGCAGTGAACAGCCGGGCGACTTCATATTCGTCCTTATAGGCCATCAACCGCGCAAGCTGCTGTGCCACGGCATTGAGGAACGGCGCGGTGTCGCCGATGCCACGCTTCTCGATCGTCTCGCGGAGCGCCTCGATAAAGGCGCGGTAGTCGCCGGCATAGGTCGCGTCCTGATAGGCGGTCAGGAGTCGCACCCGGCTCTCGATCATCGCGTCGAGGGTTTCGGGCGGCGCGTCGCCCTCGAGCTTCGGGCCGGCAAGCTCGCTGACGAAATCAGGGTCGCGCGCCGTCAGCCTGCCGAGGTTGAGCGCATCCAGATTGGCCTGAACCGCGACGCCGTTCAGCCGCAGCGCCGCCTCGATCGAACCGACCGAAACCGGCAGCAATCCCTTTTGCGCGGCGAAGCCGATCATCATCACATTGGTGAAGATCGCGTCGCCGAGCAGCCGCGTCGCGAGGGCGCCGGCATGGACGCAATCGGTCCGTCCGGCGGGGATTCGATTGCCGAGCGCCGACAGGAAGCGGAACGCGGAGAGGTCGATCGCCTGGTTGGTCTGGAACTCGCCGGTCGGCGCGACATCCTCATTGGCGACAAGGCGGGTATGGTCGTGCACCGTCCCCAAAATGTCGGGCGCGGTGGCGACGATGAGATCGCAGGCGATGACGAGATCGGTCTGGCCGACGCCGAGCCTGGCGCTCGGAATCGCAGCGATATGGTCGGCGATGCGGATATGGCTGGTTACCGCGCCGCCCTTTTGCGCCATGCCCGTCATGTCGAGCACCTTGGCGGCCCTGCCTTCGAGATGGGCGGCCATCGCCAGCACCGCGCCGATCGTCAGCACGCCGGTGCCGCCGATCCCGGTGACGAGCGTCGCATGGCCAGTGGCGCTGGCCGCGATCGAGGGTTCGGGGAGCGCCCTCAGCCGCTCCGCCAGAATCCCCATATCGAAGGCGCGCTTCGCCGGCTTGCCGCCGATGACCGTGACGAAGGACGGGCAGAAGCCTTTGATGCAGCTCAGATCCTTGTTGCAGCTCGACTGGTTGACCGCGCGCTTGCGGCCGAACTCGGTCTCGACCGGTTCGAGGCTCAGGCAGTTCGACTGAGTCGAGCAATCGCCACAGCCTTCGCAGACCGCCGCGTTGATGAACAGGCGCCGGTCGGGGTCGGGATAGTCGCCGCGCTTGCGGCGCCGGCGTTTCTCGTTGGCGCAGGTCTGTTCGTAGAGGATTGCCGAGGTGCCTTTCAGCGCGCGCAGGTCGCGCTGAACATCATCCAGCGCGTCGCGGTGTTCGATCCGCGTGCCGGGGGGAAGGTCCGCTGCGTGGAAGCGCGATGGATCCTCGCTCACCAGCACGACCGGGCGCACGCCCTCCACGTCGAGCACCTTTATGATCTGCTCGGGGGTGAGGGCGCCTTCCGCAGGCTGCCCGCCCGTCATCGCGACGGCATCATTGTAGAGGATCTTGAAGGTGACATTGCTCTTCGCCGCCACCGAGGCGCGGATCGAGAGAAGCCCCGAATGGGTGTAGGTGCCGTCGCCCAGATTCTGGAACATGTGCTGCGTGTCGACAAAGCTCTGCGCCGCCACCCAGGGCATGCCTTCCGAGCCCATGCCGACCGTCGCCGTGGTGCGGCGTTCGGGCATGAAGGCGGCGAGGCCGTGGCAGCCGGTCGCACCCATCGCCGCGCTGCCCTCGGGCACGACCGTGCTGATATTGTGCGGGCAGCCCGAGCAGAAATAGGCGGGGCGGGTAGCGGTCGGGAGCAGGCCGTCGCGCGCGCGATCGAGCGCTTGCAGATGCGCGGCCCGTGCGAGCAACGCGGCATCGGCAAGGCCAAGCGCCTCGAGCCGGGAAACCAGCGCCCGGCGTACCAGGCCGGCGTCGAGCACGCCGATCGAGGGCAGCAAGGGCTCGCCCCCCGGCGCGCGCTTGCCGGCAAGGGCAGGGCGCCGATCCGCCGGAAGCCGATAAAGCAGGCTGGCAAGCTGCTCTTCGATCAGCGGCCGCTTCTCCTCGACGACCAGGATTTCGCGGCTGCGTCCACAGGCTTCGCGCGCGAACTCGGGTTCGATCGGCCAGACCAGGCCGAGCTTCACCACGCGGATGCCGAGCGCCTGCCGGCGCGCTGAATCGAGGCCGAGGTCGATCAACGCCTGGCAGGTATCGAGCCATGCCTTGCCGGCAGTGACGATGGTCAGCTCGCGGCGCGGGGAATCCTGCGTTACGCGGTCGATCGCATTGGCGCGGACAAAGGCCTGTGCGGCGGGCAGGCGATGCTCGACGGTCAATGCCTCCATCATGAGCGCTGACATGCCGGCGCGGATATGGAGGTTCACGCCCGGCTCAGGCGCGGGGTGATGGATCGGAAAGTCGATCCCCGGCAGCATCACGCTCGAGGTCAGATCCAGCGTGTCGGTGATCGTCTTCAGCCCCGCATATAGGCCGGCATGGCGCGACATCGCCCAGCCGAGCTGGCCGTACAGCAGGATCTCGTCGGTGGTGGCGGGGTAAAGCACGGGCAAGAAACCGGCGAGCAGCGTATGCTCCGATTGATGCGCGCTGGCCGAGCTCTTGGCCGCATGATCGTCGCCTGCCACCACGAGCACGCCCCCATGCTGCGACGTGCCCTCCATATTGGCGAGCTTGAGCGCCTCGCAGGCGCGATCGACGCCGATGCCCTTGGCGTACCACAGCGAAAACACCCCATCGACGCGGGGCTTGCCATACCAGTCGAGCTGTTGAGTCCCGCGCAGGCTGGTGGCGGCGAGTTCCTCGTTCAGCCCTGGCTCGAACCTTATGTCCTGTTCGCGGAGCAGCTTTTCCGCCGCCCATAATTGCGCATCGAGCGTGGTGATCGGCGATCCGCGATAGCCGCTGACATAGCCGCCGGTGGCAAGGCCGGCCGCCCTGTCGCGTCGCGCCTGATCAAGCAGCAGGCGGACGACGCCCTGGAGCGAGGTCAGCATGACCTGGCCTTCTTCCTGGGTGTATTTGTCGTTCAGGCTGACGATCGTCTTGGTCAATGGATGTCCCTGCTGGTGCGCCCGAGTGCTTTCGATCCGATCCTACCGTGGTGGCAGCGGATCACGATGCACCGGCGCGCCGACTGTCTTGACCGCGAGCGCCTATTGCAGCGTCGTCGGCACCTCGAGTACGCACTCGAAATGCGGCTCAGCGCCGCCTTGGGCGGGGTCGTTTCCACCGGTGGCAGACAAGCGGAATTCGCGCGGGTTCACCGCGAAGACGCGCTTGAACATACGACTGAAATGCGCGGGGCTCTTGAAGCCGACCCCGTAAGCGATCTCGCTGATCGAGATATCGTCGGGCCCTGAATTGGCGAGCCATTCCTTCGCTCTATCGAGCCGCTGTTGCCAGATCAGCTCGGAAAAGGACGTGCCGCTGGTGCGCAGCAGGAACGACAGATAGCGCGGCGAAATGCCGCATCCGCGCGAGACCGTCGCGGTCGACATTGTCGGATCGGAGAGATGGATTTCGATGAAGCGCAGCACCTCTTCGAGCCGCCTTTCCGCGACCGTCTGACGCGCCGGCACCGCCGCGCCATTCTGTCGGACAGCATGGCCGACAGCGCTGAGCGCCGCTTCCACCAGCGTGCGGGCAAGATCTTCCGCCGTCACGCCCTCGTCGGCCAGCACCTCGGACAGGATATTCTCGGCGATCACCAGTTCGCGCCGCATGGCCACGAAAAGGCTGGTCGCCACGTCATGGACGATATGGGTGCGCAGCAAATGCGTGGGCACCGTCACGTTCAGGACCTCATGGAGGCCATTCTCGTCCGGGTCGCATTCGATGAAGAAGGGCGACATCGACCTCGTGATCAGGAAATCGCCAGGTTGCGCGACCTGATTGCCGCATTGATTGGAAAAGACGAGCCGGCCGCGCTTGACGAACCACAATACGCACAAGTCCGTGCCATCCTCGCGGATATGCTGGCGCGTGCGCCGGAAGAACTGGCGTGTCGCCGAGCGGATCCGGATGATCGAATGCGGCCCGGCGGCGCGCCGTTCGGCGCGGACATCCACCTCGCTCGCATCCTCCACCCAATAATCGCCGCGGTAATATTCCTGCTCGCGTTTGCCGCGGAACAGGCTCTGGCACTCGCGGTAATTGTCCCGGTCCAGCGCGAAAAGCGTTTCGGCCATTGAAGCTCTCCTGACTCCGCTTTTGCTCCTCGCGGATATCCTCTGGAGGCAATGCTAGGCTTCCGGTGCAGTCATGCCATGCAGGAGGCGCGGCGGAATCGGCATTTCGCGCAGGGTCGGGGGGTTCAATCCTGCAGCCGACCCTTGCGGCTCAGCCGCCATTCGGGCGGATAGTTCAGGTCATTATTCTTGACGGTGTTGGCGATCCCGCCGTCGAAGCCGCCCTTGCCCAGGCTGATATCCTCGGCGCGATCATCCTTCATCATCGGCAGCACCCCTTCGACGAAACCGGTGAGCATGCTGCCCATATATTCGCCGCGATACTGCTTGTAGAGTTCGAGGAAGGTCTTCTGGACGACGACCACGTCAGTCGGGCGGGTGATTGAGCAGGCCTTGGCGTATTTGGCGGTTTCCGCCTCGAGCTGGTCGCGCGGCACGACGCTGTTCACGAAGCCGCAGTCAGCCATTTCCTTCGCCGAGAAGGGCCGGCCGGTGAACAGCATCTCGGAGAATTTGCGAACCCCCATCATTTCAGCCCATTGCCACAGGCGCGGGCCCCAGCCGGCGTAGCGGAAGGCCGGGTGGCCGAAGAGCGTGTCATCGGAGGCGATGACCATGTCCGCGTCGGCGGCCTGGTAGAAATGCCAGCCATAGCAATAGCCCTTGGCCTCGATGATGCTGATCTTCTTGAATTCCTGCAGTGGCCGGTTGCCGGCGCGGCCCTTGGCATAATGGTCGGTCAGCCCGTGGAGAAAGCGGAACGAGCCCGCCGGCGGATAGGTGACATCGGGATCATCGATGTCGAGATCGGGCAGGAAATTCTCGTCCGGGCCGGGCTTGAGATAGATGTCGCCATGCTCGTTGATGTCGCCGCCCGAGCCGAAATCCTCTCCTTCGCCGCGGATGACGAGCACCTTCACATCGTCATCGATATTCGCCTTGTGAACGAGTTCGCCGAACAGCAGCCGCATGCCGATCGTGGTCGTATTGGCCTTTTCCGGGCGATCGAAGGTGATGGTGGCGATCTTGGTCGCCTTGTCCTTTTCATAGCGGACGAACTGCCGCGCATCCTGCTTGTGTTCGGCCGCGGTTTTCATCGTCGCTCTCCGGTCTGGTTTGATCGGATCGTGCTGCCATAGGGGCCTTGCTCTGTATCGATACAAGGTGCAGCGATTCCGATATTGGACGCATGCAAGGGCGAGTGCTATCCTGGTCGAAACCCGGCTCAACGGGTCCCTGAGAGGGTGCGCGTGGCACAGCAAGAAATTTTCTTCGGGCTTGCCGGTCCGTTGGATACAACCCCCTGCGCCGGCCAGACGCGGGCCGCGAACCTGACGGGTTTCTCCAGCTATGCCCGCCGCAAGGGCGCCGATCCGCGCCGCATCCTCGAACGCCACGGCATCGAAACGCGTGCGCTGACGGATCCGGACACGCATGTGAATTGCCAGTCGCTGGTCGACGTCTTCGAATATTGCAGCACCATCTTCGAAGACCCGCTCTTCGGCCTGCACTTCGCGGCCGGCCAGGCGCCCGAGGTTTTCGGGTGCATCACCGCACTGTGCCGTTCGGCCCCCGATCTGCGGACGGCGATCTCGTGCCTGATCGACTATGTACCCATCGTCCATTCGCCCGAGGCGGCGCTGGAGCTGGTCGAAAGCGCCGAGACGGCGGAGCTGCGCTGGGGCGTGAACAGCAATCTCGGCGTCAATGATCAGGCGAACCAGCAGGCGCTGATGCTCATCGTGAAGCTGTTGCGATCCGTCGGCGGACCGGACTTCGCGCTGAGCCATGTCGAGATCGCCGTCGATGCGCGGCCGAGCGATGTGGCGGAGATCGAGGACATAGTCGGCTGCCGCATTCGCAACCGTGCGCCGAACAACGCGATCGGGTTCCCGAAGCACGCGCTGGAAATGCCCATCCCGAGCGCGAACCGACTGCTCTATCGCCTGCTCGGCGGCTATCTCGACCGGGTGAAGCAGGCCAACCGCATCACGCTGACCGACCGGGTGCGCAACTATATCCGCGGCGCCCTGCCGACCGGCACCTGCTCGATCGAGCGCTGTGCCGACAAGCTCGGCATGTCGGTGCGCACGCTCCAGGATCGCCTTGCCCATGATGGCGGGAGCTTCACCCAAGTGATGGAGCAACAGCGCATGACGCTTGCGGAAATCTACCTGCGCCGTGAGAATGCGACGCTCGACGAGGTTGCTGAGTGGCTCGGCTATGGCGAGCAGACCAGCTTCGGACGCGCCTTCAAGCGCTGGACGGGCACCACGCCCAGAAAATTCCGCCAGACCTGAGTTCCGCCAGACACAAGTGCCATGGCCGCCTGGTGCTCGCCGTCAGCTTGAGGGTGGCGGAGGCTTTGACTAGGCGATGATCTACCCTTTCGAAAATGGGACCCGCCATGGCTCGCCAGCTCGACGCCTATCGCCTGCTCGGCCGCTCGGGGCTGCGTGTCTCGCCGCTCGCGCTCGGCACCATGACCTTCGGGGTGAAAGCCGCCTGGGGCTCGACGGATGAGGATGCGGCGCGGATCCTCGATATCTTCATCGAGCGGGGCGGCAATTTCGTCGATACCGCCAATTTCTACGCGGCCGGTGCGTCGGAGGAAGTGCTCGGGAGACTGATGGGCGACCGCCGCGAGCGGCTGGTCGTCTCGACCAAATATTCGCTGACGACGCGGCCGGGTGATCCCAATGCCAGCGGCAATCATCGCAAATCCATGGTCCGCGCCGTGGAGGACAGCCTGAGGCGGCTCGGGACCGACTATATCGACCTGCTCTACCTGCACATGTGGGACTTTCGCACGCCCGTGGAGGAGATCCTTCGCGCCTTTGACGACCTCATCCGCACCGGGAAGCTGCTCTATGCGGGGCTCTCCGACCTGCCGGCGTGGCAGGCGGCGCGCATGCAGGAGATTGCCGAAATCCGCGGCTGGTCGCCCATCGTTGCGCTGCAGCTCTCCTACAGCCTGATCGAGCGCACGCCCGAGCGCGACCTTATCCCCATGGCGCGGGAGATGGGCATGGGCGTGTCGCCCTGGTCGCCGCTCGGCGGCGGGGTGCTGTCCGGCAAATATTCGGAGAAGGATCTCGCTGGCGCGTGCGAAGGTGCAGGATCCCGCAAGGCGATCAACGCGGCGAGCGGACGGCTGTCAGCGCGCAACCTTGCGATCGCCGGCCAGGTCAAGGCGGTGGCCGAGGAAATCGGCCGCACGCCCGCGCAGGTCGCGCTTGCCTGGGTGCTCGCCATGCCGGCCGTGGTGTCCCCCGTGCTCGGCGTGCGCACGCCGGCGCAGCTGGAAGACAATCTCGCGGCGCTCGAGATCGATTTCAGCGATGAACAAAGGGCCGCGCTGGATGAAGCAAGCCGCATCGAGCTTGGTTTCCCGCATGACCTGCTGGCGGGGCCGATGCAGCGCATGGTCTTCGGCAATGTCACGGTCGAGCGGCGTGATCGAGAGTCGAGTTGCCAGTAAATTATTGATTATAATACTAAATTATCTAATAATGTCGCTGTTCTTGCCCGTTGGCAATGTCAGCAACCCTCAGTGTACGCATGACATTGCCAACAGATCGCCCGATTCAATCTCACGGCGTGCGCGCTACACGGGCTGATGGCTGTCCAAGTCCTCGCGCACCAGTTCATAATCACCGGCGGCGTCGACCAGGCAGGTCCAGCCTGGATAGACGACGATCGTCGTGAAGCTCTCCTCGATGATCGCGGGGCCGGGGACGACATGGCCCGGCTCCAGATCGACGCCGCGATAGATATCTGTCTGGCCGAAACCCTGGCCGAGGTTGGCGCGGCGCGATCCAGTAGCTGTGGCCGCACGGCGCGGCTCGCCGACACCACCGTGTGCCATGGGCTTGGGCGTCGGGACGCGGGTCGCGAGGCGAACGCCGGTCACCTCCGGCAATTCATGTTCCCGGATATGCCCATATTCCTCCATATGCCGCGCATTGAAGGCGGCAATCGCCTTTTCGCCCAGCGCCTCGTCGACGAAGGACAGATCATCCGGGCCGGTAGCGTGATGCACATCGAAGGTCAGCGTGAAGTTCTGGCCCGGATACCGCATGTTCAGCTGATACCGCGCCTCGATCCGGCCCGGCTCGAAACCGGCGTCGGCGAAAGTCGCTTCCGCCCGCCTGGCCAGATCAGTCCACAATGTCTTCAGCCGGGCGAGGTCGAGCCTGGCGGCGGGCGCGATATAGGCGCGCTCCTCGTCGATGCTCGGATCGGCAACCAAAGTGCCCAGAGCCGAGAAGGTCGGCGAGGCCTTGGGGATCAGGACGCGCGCGATGCCGAGCTCCTCGGCCTGGATCGCCGCGAAAGCGGGGCCGTTGCCGCCATAGGCGAGCATCACCAGCTCGCTCGGGTCGATGCCCTTGCCCGCGGTGGTGCGGCGTACGCCGTTGGTCATGTTTGCGTTGACGATCCGCCAGCAATCGAAGGCGGCATCCTCGGCGCTCTTGCCGATCTGCTCGCCCAGCATCGCGAAAGCCTCGGTAACGCCTGTGTCGGTCAGCGAGAAATCGCCCCCGGCGAACTCGGCATCGGTCGAGAGGATGCCGAGCATCAGCAAGGCATCGGTCACCGTCGGCTGGCTGCCGCCGCGGGCATAACAGATCGGCCCGGGGTTCGATCCGGCTGAGGCAGGCCCGACCTGTAGTGAATGACCGGTGACGTGGCAGATCGAACCGCCGCCTGCGCCGAGGGTCTCGACCTTCACCATCGGCACCCCGACAAGATAGCGGTGGTGCATGTTCCACCCCGCTTCGGCCTGGGCCTCGCCGCCCTGGACGAGCGACATGTCATAGGATGTGCCGCCCATGTCGACGCACAGCAGATCGGGGCAGCCTTTTGCAGCCCCGACATGGGCAGAGCCGATCACGCCCCCCGCCGGCCCCGAGGCGAGCACGCGGATCGGCGCGCTTTCGATATAGCGGACGGTGATCACCCCGCCGCTGGCCTGCATGACCATCAGCTCGCGCTGGTAACCGGCCTCTTGCAGACGCGAGACGAGCTGGCCGAGATAGGTCGTCACGCGCGGCGCGACATAGGCGTTCACCACCGTCGTGCTGGTGCGATCATATTCGGGCGAACGCGGCAGCACCTCGTGCGAGATGGAAAGGTGCGCGTCCGGAAGTTCCTCCCGGACAATCGCGGCCACGCGCCGCTCATGTGCCGGATTGACGAAGGAAAAGAGCAGCGAGATTGCGACCGATTCAACGCCCTGTTTCCGCAGCCGCTGGCACACGTCGCGGACGCCTTGCTCGTCAAGCGGCTTGTGAACGCTGCCATTCGCCATGATCCGTTCGGGCACCGTCAAGCGCCGGCGCCGCGGGACGATCTGGACCGGCGGCTTGAGCCGGACGTCCCAGATGTCCTCCTTATAGCCACGGCGATATTCCATCTCGTCGCGAAAGCCTTCGGTCGTGATCAGGCCGGTGACGGCCCCGTTCATCTCGATGAGCGTGTTGTCGGCGATGGTTGTGCCATGGACGATCGCCTCGCACTGCCCGAGAAACTCGGGAAGCGTGCTGCCCTCCATCTCGGCGAGACGCCCGAGCCCGCGCATCACCCCGATCGAGCGGTCCTCGGCTGTACTCAGATTCTTGTACAGCACCACCTCTTCGCCCTTCAAAAGCGCAAAGTCGGTGAAGGTGCCGCCGATATCGATCCCAACCCTGTACCCCATCGAGTCCCTCATTCCGCAGCCGCTGTGGCGGGCATGCCCTGGTCATTTGCGGCCGCAGCCATGTGTCCGCGCAGCTCTGCCGTCGCGGTCGGATCGACTTCGAGATCATATTCATCGAGCGTGCCGGTCAGGACGACGCCATAGACCCGGCGCGCGGCGTCCATGCTGACGAGTTCGTCGAGCACGTCTTCCTTGACCGCTTCGGGGTCGCGCAGGATCGCTGGCTCGAAACCGGCGCCGCCGCCATGCTGATAGGCGATGACCGCGCCGGCAGGCAGCTGCGCCAGGGTGGAAAGGTCGATCCGGCGCTCGCTCGCCGAGCCGACCTCGAAGTGGTTGATATAGGGCGATCCGTCCTCGCCGCCGCACATGCCTGAGATCGGATGTTCGGCCGAGACCATCCAGGCCATCGCCATCATCGGCTCAAGCACCTGCTTGACGTTGAGGCTGCCCGGCATCCCGCGCCAGCGCCCAGCGCCGCACGCGTCAGTCGTCATTTCGCGGCTGATGTTGAGCACCGGGTAGCGGTTTTCCGCATCCTCGGCCTGGCTCAGCAGGAGATTGCCGAGGCTGACCGGGCAGGAGCCCCAACCATCGATGCCCTGCACCGCCGAGACGTCCATCGAGCGGGAGTCGACGCCCTGGTCCATATACATCTGGCCGTTGCCGTCGAACCCGATCACCGAGTTGGGCATGCCGATCTTGTAGACCTGCGGTGCCGACCGCTCCGGCACCACCCGCGAGAGCGCGACGCAGACTGCCTCGGTGATCTCGCAGGCCGGATGGAAGGAGCCGAGGGCAGCCGGCTTGTTGGGGGGCGGGTGGGCGATGCAGCCTTCGGGAAGGTTGATCTCAACCGCGTTGAACAGGCCCTCGTTCTTGACGATGCCCGGGTCGATCGCAGCGGCGAGCTGCGTCATGATATAACCGCGACTGTTGGCGAAGGTATTCCACACGCCGACCAGGTTCGGCCGGTCGTCGGTGCCGGTGAGATCGACGCTGAGCTGGTCCCCGGCGACCGTGCAGGCGACGCTGACCCGGACGTCCTTGGTCCCCATCGTGTCGTGGTCGATATGGACATCGGCCGAATAGACGCCGTCAGGCCAGGACGCGACTTCCTCACGGAAGCGCTCCTCGCTGCGGTCGATCATGTGATTGATCGCCGCGCGAATCGTATCGGTGCCATATTTGCGGATCAGCGCCTCGACCCGTTTCACGCCCTGCCGCACTGCACCCATCATCGCGGCCAGATCGCCCGCGAAGGTCTGGAAGCGATTGTTGCGCTCGATCAGCTTGATCACGTCGCGCCGCTTCTCGCCGCGATGGACGAGCTTGAGGCAGGGGATGGCTAGCCCCTCCGTGAAGATGTCGGTGGCCTCCAGCGTGAAGCCGCCCGGATCCTTGCCGCCGGTGTCACCCTGATGCGCCTGGAGCGCGACAATGGTGACCAGCTCTCCGGCATCGTCATAGACCGGGCCATAGACGTTGTAGTCAGGCAGGTGGCCGCCGCCATAATCCGGATCATTCCCGAGAAAGATGTCGCCGGGCCCCCAGTCATATTCGTCGAGCATCATCAGGCCGTAACGCACGGTGAGCTGCGACGCGAAGGTCAGATGCGGGGTGCCGATCGCGCCCGTCGCAAGGCGGCCATGCGAATCGATGATCGCTGCGTTGCGTTCGTTGGATTGGTTGATGATCGGCGAAGACGCCGCGCGGCCAAGGTGGGTCGCGGCCTCGAAACATATGGTCTCAAGCGCGCCGCGGATGATATCGGCGCTAACCGGATCGATCGCGACTGCGGTCGGCAGCGGATCGGGCCGCTTCGCCAGCTTGCGGTTGAGTTCGAAAGACATGACACATTCTCCGGGCGCCTTCGCGCACCCCTCGCACGGGGTGGGCACAGCTCGATCTATTTCGGAGGGCTGCCGGATTCTGAACAGCACACGCGGCGCAATCAGCGGTTCGCGCAGTCTCTGCCGGGTCAATTGTGGAGCGCCGTTTTCGCGGAGATCGAACGCGTGAGGTGGAACAACGACTCATATCGGTGAGCACGGCGGAGAATCGGGAAACGAACCATGAAGGAAAGTGCGTGTCCGCATCTCGAGGCCCGGGACGATCGTTGCCTGCGGCTCTTTCCGACCGCGATATCCAACCTGAAAAAGGCGCGACACCAGGGCCTGCGGCGCGGCGAATCTTCGTAGGCCCGTCGCTGCGGATCCCAGCATCCGGGTGACCGGGGCATCGACGATGCGCTGACGCAAGAGCCCGGGAAACTATGAGCTGCGCGATGCGATCGTTGAATGTGACTGCAAGTGAACATCGACTTACCTGCCCGAGAACAGAGCCGTGGCGACCAATACGCGAGAAACCCGGGCCAAAATGGCAGTTTCACGGGCTGAAACCGCCTTCATCCATCAATATTCGCTCGAAAATAGGGCGCTGATTTACTTTTCGGGCATGTTGACAGCTTTGGCTGGCATCATGCTAGCGTGCGCTCAAGGCAGCAAAGTCAGTCGATAGGACGCCGGAGAAAGGAAATACGGCGCGTTGCTCGCACCATGTTGAGCTTCCCGACTCCACGTTCGCAGAGGCCTTGTCGACAGATCGTCTCAGGCGGCCGTTGAAATGGGGAGAATTTGATGGCGACAAATGTCCTGGCACGTGGCGCCGCTCGTCCGATCGGCGGAGGTCGCTTTCGCGGCCATGCTGGCCTCTCCTTTTCCACGAACCGCGAAGAGCTGCGGAGCGCCGGCCAATTGCCGGCTGCTCTTTTCGCAGCGCGAAGCCGCTCAGGGGTTTCCGGGGAAATCACGCTCCGAACACCGAACGTCGCACGAGCTGATCGGCTGGCAGACCTGTTCGCGCCGTGGAGCTTTCGGAACGTATCGCAAATCAAGAACGCCCCGGAGAGGGCTGAGTAACTGGCAACAAAGGGAGCGGAAAAATGTCCAAGTCATTCCATAGATACGCCATTCTTGCATCGACGATCCTGGCGTGCGGGGCCTGGGGTTCCGCCTTTGCGCAGGACAGGCCTGCACCGGAAAACACTGCCCCCGACGATGTCATCGTCTCTGCCCGGCGTGTCGATGAACGGCTTCAGGACGTTCCGATCTCGATCACGGTTTTCAACCAGCAGCAATTGACCAGCCGCAACGTCGTGAACGCCCAGGATCTGGCGACCTATACGCCGTCGCTTTCGGCAAACGCCAATTTCGGCAATGAGAATACCACCTTTGCCCTGCGCGGCTTTGCTCAGGATATCGGCACGGCGCCGTCGGTCGGCGTCTATTTCGCTGATGTCGTCGCCCCGCGCGGCGCCTCCAATGGTCTGCCGGCCGGGGATGGCGTGCTGCCGGGCAGTTTTTTCGATCTGCAGAACGTCCAGGTCCTGAAAGGGCCGCAGGGCACGCTGTTTGGCCGCAACACGACGGGCGGCGCAGTGCTGCTGGTGCCGCAGCGACCGACCTACAAGCTCGAGGGCTATGTCGAGGGCTCCTACGGCAATTACGACATGCGCCGGGTCCAGGGCGTGCTCAACATTCCGCTTTCCGACACCTTCCGGGTCCGTATGGGCGTGGATCGCATGACGCGAGACGGTTATCTCAACAATATCAGCGGGGTCGGCCCGAAGGACT
>NZ_BAAAEH010000008.1:0-148248 GCF_039522915.1 Sphingomonas oligophenolica | reverse complement strand
CATCGTCGCGATCGTCGGACTCTCATCCTGATCGTCGCTAGACTCTCATCCAGATCGTCGCGCTACAAGCGCCCGGCGAAATCCAGGCTGGCGCCGCTCCGACTCCCTGGCCGAGCAACGTAAAAGGCTCTCCCTGTTATGGCGACTGGTCTCCCTGTTACGCCCGAGCGGCCTCCCTGTTATGGGGCGGCGTCATTTGTGTATCTATCTGTAATAAAACGATATTTCTCGATTGCCGGCTGGAAAAATAGAAAAGCTCCCTGTTATTCGCGAATAACAGGGAGGATCGGTGTCGCGTCGAGGTTGACGCGTTGCCGATCCGATCTACGGGACGCTCATGGCCAAAGCTGATCGCCTCGCCCGCCTCGATGAGCACCGTCTGGAGCTCGAGGCTGACTATCGCACCATGCTGGTCGCCGCCCTGCGGCGGACGGCTGGCGGCCGTCCGGGATTGTTCGGCCACGATCAGCATCGCCGTGCGATCGCCGAGGCAGCGCCGATGATTCTGGAGATCACTGAGCTGGGCGACGAGATCGATGGCATGCGCGAGCAGCTGTCGATGGCGCCGTTCGATCTCCACCGCGAGTTCCTTGCCTCGCGCGGCCCGGTGAAAGCCCATGCCGTCGGCGAGCCGAAACAGGCACAGGCGTGGCTTGACCGTCTGGAAGCAACCGGGAGCACTATATGAGCGGCAAGTGGAAGATCGGCATCATCGGCGGCTCGGGCCTCTACGCGATCGATGGGCTCGATAACATCGACTGGGGCAATGTCAGCACCCCCTGGGGCGATCCGTCGGACGAGCTTTTGTTCGGCTCGATCGGCGATGTCGATCTCGTTTTCCTCCCGCGCCACGGCCGCGGCCACCGGATCCCACCCTCGGATCTCAACTTCCGCGCCAATATCGACGCGCTGAAGCGGTGCGGCTGCACCGATATTCTCGCCATCTCCTCGATCGGATCGTTGCGCGAGGAATTGCCGCCGGGGCATTTTGTGGTAGTCGACCAGTTCATCGACCGGACGGTCGCACGGGCGTCCAGCTTCTTCGGCCCCGGCATGGTCGCTCATGTCTCGATGGCCGATCCGGTCTGCCCCCGCCTGTCCGCCTTTGCGGCAGAGGCAGTGACGGCGGTCGGCGGCAAGATCGCCAAGGGCGCGACCTATCTCGCAATGGAGGGGCCGCAATTCTCGAGCCGGGCGGAGAGCCTGCTCTATCGCCAATGGGGCGCCGATGTGATCGGTATGACGGCGATGCCCGAGGCCAAGCTCGCCCGCGAGGCCGAGCTGCCATACGCGCTGATCGGCATGGTCACCGATTATGATTGCTGGCGCGAAGAAGCGGCTTTCGTCGAGGTCAGCGACGTGATCGCGCAGATGGGCGCGAACGGCGCGATCGCGCGCAAGACGGTGGCAGCGTTCATCGCCGCGCTGCCGGCTGAACGCACCCCCTCCCCGCTTGATACCGTGCTCGATCACGCGCTGATCACCGCCCCGGAGGCGCGTGATCCAGCGATGCTCGCAAAGCTCGACGCAGTCGCGGGGCGGGTGCTGCGCTAGGCATCGCCGCGCGGTGAAGCCTGAAACCAAATGCCGCCCGATCGATTGACGGCTCGTCGCGCATGCGAGAGGGTCAAGCAATGCCACCGCCACCCGCCAGCACTGTCGCCGATGGCATGAGCGATTCCGAACCGCATCGCCCCTCGCTGTCCGAAAGCTATCGCACCGTCGCGGTGCCGCTCGGCGACGGCCGCTTCTGGCGCAAGATCGGCGCCTTTGCCGGCCCGGGCTATATGGTCGCGGTCGGTTATATGGACCCGGGCAACTGGGCGACTGACCTCGCCGGCGGATCGGCGTTCGGCTACAGGTTGCTCTCGGTCATCCTGTTGTCGAATGTCATGGCGATGGTGCTGCAGTCGCTCTCGGCCCGGCTCGGCATCGCCACCGGGCGCGATCTCGCCCAGGCATGCCGCGCCAATTACGGGCCGGTCGTCAATTTCAGCCTCTGGATCCTGTGCGAGCTGGCGATCATCGCCTGCGATCTGGCTGAAGTGCTCGGCACCGCGATCGCGCTGCAATTGCTGTTCGGCCTGCCGCTCGTCGCCGGCGTCTGCCTGACCGCCTTCGATGTGCTGCTGATCCTCGGGCTGCAGCGCTTCGGCTTCCGCAAGCTCGAGGCGTTCATCGTCACGCTGCTGATCGTGATCGCGGGCTGCTTCGCCTATGAGCTGGCGATCGCCCGGCCGAGCATTGCCGCGATCGCTGGCGGCATGCTGCCCTCGGCGCAGATCGTCACCAACCCGGCAATGCTCTATATCGCGATCGGCATCCTCGGCGCGACGGTGATGCCGCACAATCTCTATCTCCACAGCTCGATCGTCCAGACCCGCCGCTTCGGCCAGGACGCAGCCGGCAAGCGCGACGCGGTCCGGCACGCGACGATCGACAGCACCGTGGCGCTGACGCTTGCCCTGTTCATCAACGCCTCGATCCTGATCCTCGCGGCGGCCACCTTCCACGTTGCGGGTCGCACCGACGTCGCCGAGATTGGGGACGCCTATCGCCTGCTCTCGCCGATGCTCGGCGCGAGTGCCGCGAGCGTGCTGTTCGCCGTGGCGCTGCTCGCTTCGGGCCAGAATTCGACCGTCACCGGCACGCTGGCCGGGCAGATCGTCGCCGAAGGCTTTCTCGATCTCAAGCTGCCGATCTGGCTGCGGCGGATGGTGACTCGCCTCGCGGCAATCGTCCCCGCCGTCATCGTCGTCGCGCTGATGGGCGATTCGGGCGCGACGAAGCTGCTCGTGCTCAGCCAGGTCGTACTGAGTCTCCAGCTCCCCTTCGCGGTGGTCCCGCTCGTCAGCTTCACGAGCGACAAGGGTCAGATGGGCGCACTGGCCAACCCGCTCTGGCTCAAAATGGTCGCCTGGACGATCGCGGCGGCAGTAATCGGGCTGAACCTGACCCTGCTCTTCAGCTTCCTGCGATAGCGCCGGCCAGCGCGGCAATGCGCTGCGCCTGCTCGAGATGGAGCAGCTCGACCATCGCGCCGTCGACCCGGATCACGCCCTTGCCCGCATTCTCCGGCAGCGCGAAGGCAGCGATGATCCGGTCGGCCCAGGCGACCATCTCGGCGGTCGGCCCATAAGCGCGGTTGGCGGCAGCGACCTGGGCGGGGTGGATCAGCGACTTGCCGTCAAACCCGAACCTCGCACCTTGCGCGCATTCGGCCGCAAGCACCTCGCCATCCTCGATGACATTGCAGACGCCGTCGAGCGCGGTCAGCCCGGCCGCGCGGGCAGCAGTGACGATCATGGCGAGATGGCCGAGCAGCGGCGCACGGTCGGGGCCCGGCGTACTTCGCATTTCCTTGGCGAGATCGTTGGTGCCGGCGAGCAGGCATTCGAGGCCATTGGCCCGAGCCGAGCCGACGATTGCGGAGAGATCGAGCATGCCCGCGCAGGTTTCGATCATCGCCCACAAGGGCAGCGCCCCGAGCAGGGCCCGCGCTGCCGCGAGGTTCGCCGGGTGCGAGACCTTGGGCAACACGACGGCGTCGAAGCCGGCATCGGCGACGGCATGGCAATCATCCCTGCCCCAGGGCGTGTCGAGCGCGTTGATCCGGACAAGCAGCTCGCGCCGCCCGAAGCCACCCTCAGCCGCGGCGACGACTGCCTGGGCCCGCGCCGCTTCCTTGAGATCGGGTGCGATCGAATCCTCCAGGTCGAGGATCACCACGTCGCAGTCGAGACGTCGCGCCTTCTCGATCGCGCGTGCATTCGAGGCGGGCATGAACAGCGCGCTGCGGCGCGGACGGACGATCATCGGGCGGGCTCCCTGCAAGCGATTGGCCGCTTACAGGATGTTGCCGCCCATCGCGCAAGCAGGATCGGTCGCCGGCCCATGAATGACCTGCTCGACGGCGACGCATGGGCATGGGAAAGGGGCGGCGATGAACATCTCGTCTCGCCCATCCTCAATCGTCTCCTCGATGATCGCGCTGTGGGGCTCGGCCGGCGCCTTCATGGGCAATTTCGCGCGTTTCTCCGGCAGGCGGCTCTGGACATCGATCGCTCTCGTCGCCTTTGCGGCGATCGTCGATGGTGCTGGCCTGCTGCTGCTGCTCCCGATCATCGATGTCGTCGTCAGCCGCGATGGCGGGCATCTCCACACAAAGGCTCTCCTCGATTCGATCGGCGTTCACTCGCCGATGGGCCAGCTCGCCGTCCTGCTGGCCGCCTTTGTCTGCGCCGCGCTCCTCCGGGCGTTCGTGCTCTACGCGCGCGACATGCGGCTGGCCCTGTTGCAAGGCGATTTCGCCGAACATGAGCGCAACAAGATCATGCGCACGCTCGCCGGCGCGCCCTGGGTGCGCATCGCCGCCCTCAGCCATGCCCGCATCACCAGCCTGATCAGCGTCGAGGTCAACCGGATCGGCGCCAGCGCGCAATTCATGATCCAGGGCAGTGTCTCGCTGATGATGCTGGTGGTGCAGGGCGCGCTCGCCATCGTGCTGGCGCCCGGCCTGGCGCTGACGATCATCGCCATCCTGGTGGTGGGCGGCGGCGCGATCATGCTCGCCCAGGGCAGGATCCGCGACATCGGCACGCGCATGGTCGACGCCAACCACAAGATGATGGGCAGTGCGACCGGCTTTCTCGGCGGGCTCAAGGCAGCGACGGCGCAGAATGCACAAGGGGGCTTCGTCGAGGAGTTCGCCACCATCCAGCGCAGCGTACGCGGGCGCCAGATCGAGTTCATGGAGCGCCAGGCGCGCGCCAAAAGGCTGTTCGCGATCGGGTCGTCGCTGATGGGCGCGGCCGTGGTGCTGACCGGCTATGCCGCCACTGTTTCGCCCGCGACCCTGATCACGCTCGTCCTGATCTTCGGGCGGATGAGCGGACCCGCGCTGATGATCCAGCAATCAGTCCAGAATTTCTTTTTCGGCCTGCCCGCTTTCGAGGCGATCCGGAACCTGGAGACCGAGCTGAGCAGCTCCGCCGCGCCGATGCCTGTACCCGTCCCGCCGCCGCCCGGCGCGATCGAGCTGCAGGGGGCATCTTTTCTCCATCCCGGCGGCGGCGGCCTGCGCCCGACGAGCCTCAGGATCGAGCCCGGCGAATTCATCGGCATCACCGGCCCGTCAGGCGCCGGCAAGACGACCCTTGTCGAGCTGCTCACCACGCTGCAGGAGCCACAGGTCGGCCGGTTGCTGATCGGCGGCGAACCGCTTGACGCGGCGCGGCAGGCCGGCTGGCGGGAAAGCCTTGCCTATGTCCCCCAGGAAGGCTTCCTGTTCAACGACACCATCAGGCGGAATCTGACCTGGGGATCCGCCTCGGTGGCTGAGCCCGCGATCTGGGAGGCTCTGCGCCTGGCCGGCGCCGACGAGATCGTTGCCCGCCTGCCCGCCAAGCTCGATTCGCTGGTCGGGGAACGCGGCACCGCGCTGTCGGGCGGCGAACGCCAGCGGCTCGCCATTGCCCGGGCGCTGCTCCGCGATCCGCGCCTGCTGGTGCTCGACGAGGCAGCGAACGCCATCGACGCGGCCGGCGAGAAAGCCCTGCTCGAGCGGCTCGCGGCACTCGATCCGCGGCCGACCATCGTCATGATCTCTCACCGTGCCGAAAGCCTCATCCGGTGCGACCGGGTGATCACGATCGAGTCGGGGCAACTTTCCGGCTAGCCGAGCTCTTTCCGAGCAGGCTGATCCGCCGCCCGGCCCAGAGCGGCAGCCGGAGCACCGGATAGAGGAACCGCAACGACGGCGGCAGCGGATAGCGCAGCACATCGTCGATCAGGAACATCGAATTGCCCAGCAACGCGCCGCGATAACGCCAGTCGGGCGACAGTCGCAGCTGCGCGAGCGTATAGAGCGTGGTGCCGAAGCGCCGGTCGGGAATCTCGGTCTCGGGATCGGGGCCGATCATCAGCTCCAGCGCCCCCGCGGCCAGCCGGTTCATCAGTGGGCTGCCCTCGAGCTCCTGTGCCAGCGCCGGCGGCAGATCGAGCCCGAGCAGCCGCTTGCTCAGCAGCAGCGCCTGGCCGGCGCAGCGCCCGGCACCGGCGTGCTGGGCATGGCGATAGAGCCGCTCGATCTCCTGCGGTGACTCACGCGCGATCAGCGCCTGGAAGTCCGCCAGCCATTTGATCCGGCCCCAGCTGTGCAACGCGCCGTGAACCGCGAGATAGACGAAGAGATCGTCCCGGCCGAGCGTTCGGACCGGCGTGTCGGCGCCGATATCGACAAGCTGGCCGGGCGTGGCCGCATCGACCCCGGGCAGGAAGGTTGGTCCGTCAGTCAGCGCCCAGTGAAGGTCGACATAATAGCCCTCCACCGGATGCCGCATCGACACCTCGTTGCGATACTGGATCAGGGCGCGGCGCTGGGCAGGACCGATCTCGATCTCAGGCACCGGCGATACCAGCAGATAGCCCCGCGCTTCGAGCATCGCGATCGCTGTCTCGGCATGTTCGGGCAGGACCAGCGCATCGATATCCTGCGCTTCCTTGATCGCAGCGGTTCCGTAGGCCAGCCGCGCCAGCGCGGCACCTTTCAGGATCATCGCCGGCATGCCGGCTTCATCGAACATCCGCTGGAAGCGGGCGCTTTCAGCGGCCAGCGCTGCGTTCTTGGCGACCAGCTGGTCAGCGCGGCGGCCGAGCCGGAAGGCGACCGGAATGGCAAGGCTGACCCCGGCCGCCGACAGCGACGCGCGTACGAATCCGGTGACACGATGGCGACGCACGACGCGCAGGAAACGGCCCCAATCGGTAATCGCGGCCGCTGCCTCGCGCACCGCTTCGTCGCGCGCCGCCGAGGGCGGCCAGCGGCAACATGCCGCGACCAGCTGAATTTCGGGCACGAGCGCACGCTTGTTCATCGGTGCGCCGAATAGCCGGTCATCGAAAAAGGCCGCGCCGCTTCTGCCGTCGCCCAGCTCTTGTTGGGGCTTGCCTGCATCACGAAGCGAAGCTCACCGCCTGCTTCGATGTCGGCATGCCGGATGAACCCGCGGGTCAGCGGCTGTCCGTCTAGAAAGACCTGGCCGACATAGCGGTTCGTCTCGGACAGCCCCTCGGCCCGGATGGTGAAGCTCTTGCCGCTCGGCAGGTTCAGCACTGCCCGATCGACGAATGGCCGCCCGATCACATATTCGCCCGATCCCGGCGCGACCGGATAGAAGCCCAGCGACGTGAAGATCAGCCAGGCCGACATCTGCCCGAGGTCGTCATTGCCCGACAGGCCCTCGGGTGTCGGCTTGTACTGGCTGTCGACGATCTGCTTGAGCCGCTCCTGGGTACGCCACGGCGCGCCGGCATAGGTGTAGAGATAGGCGACATGGTGGCTCGGCTCGTTGCCATGGATATATTGGCCGATCAGCCCGGCGATATCCTCGGCATGGCCGTAATCGAGCTTCGAATTGTCGAAATCGAACATCGCATCGAGCTTCTTCACCGTCGCGGCGTCGCCGCCGAGCGCGCGGATCAGCCCACCCTCGTCCTGCGGCATGAACCAGGAATATTGCCAGGCATTGCCCTCGGTATAGTCGCTGCCATAGTTGATCGCGGTCGGATCGAACGGCGTGCGGAAGCTGCCGTCCACCTTGCGGGCCCGGACAAAGCCAGAGGCCGGGTCGAAGCTGTTCCGCCAGTTGAGCGCCCGCTTCTCGAAGCGTGTCGCGATATCGAGGCGCCCCATCGCCCGCGCCATCCGCGCGATCGTCCAGTCGTCATAGGCATATTCGACTGTCTTCGATGCCGCCTCGGGCTCGCGGTCGATCGGCACGAAGCCGAGCTTCTTGTAATCGCCAAGGCCGCCATAGGGCTCGTAATCGGCACTCGCGACCATCGCATCGAGCGCTGCGTTGGCGTCGAAGCCCCTGATCCCCTTGAGATAGGCATCGGCGATGATCGGCACCGCGTGATAGCCGATCATGCACCAGGTCTCGCGGCCGTTGAACTGCCACACGGGCAGGATGCCGAACGGGCTGTGCTGCCGGCTCGCGATCAGCGAATTGACGAAGTCGGCGTTGCGCTGCTCGGGCTGGATCAGCGTCAGCAGCGGATGCTCGGCCCGGAACGTATCCCAGAGCGAGAAGGTCGAGTGGAAGGTGAAACCCTCCGCCTTGTGGACCGCGTCGTCGGGCCCGCGATAGCGGCCGTCGGCATCGCCATAGACGCTCGGGGCGAGCAGGCTGTGATAGAGCGCAGTGTAAAGCGTCTTGCGCATCGCCGGCGCCGAATCGATCCGCACCGCGCCGAGCGCCTTGTCCCATGCAGCATGGGACTGCGCGCGGATCGCATCGAAATCGCCCGGCTCGCTGGCGAGATTGCCGATCGCCCCTGCCTCGTCGACGCCCGAAATCGCCACCCGCACCTCGAGCGGCCTTACCAGCGCCCCGAAATCGAGCCGCGCGACCAGCGCCCGCCCGGCGAGCATCGCAACCCCATCATCGCCGCGCCCGGGGCCCTGGAACCCCTTGTACGGGACATCCTCCTCGCGGTTGACAAAGGCGTGGCCGGCGAGTGGCGCCGAGAAGCGCATCGCGAACCAGAGCTTGCGCGCCGGTGCCCAGCCCCGCGTTTCGCGCATGCCGGTGATCGTGCCGTCCGGCGTCACCCGGATCGTCGACCACAGGATCTTGCCGGGATAATTGTAGATGCTGGACCGCAGATCGACGATCAGATGCGCCGGCGTGCCGGTCGGGAAACCGTAGCGATGCACGCCGACCCGCGTGCCGGCGGTCATCTCGGCCCGGACGCCGGGGTCGCTCAGCGTGACGGCATAATAGCCCGGCGTTGCGATCTCGGTCGCGTGACTGAAGCGCGAGCGATAACCGGACCCGGGTTTCGCGGGATCGCCCGGATCGAGCGGAACGTCGTCGCCGACCGCCGGCGTGACGAGAATGTCACCGAGATCGCTATGCCCGGCGCCCGAAAAATGGGTGTGCGAGAAGCCGAGGATCGTCGGGTCTTCATAGCGATAGCCCGCCGCCCATTTATAGCTTTGCTTGAACGGCTTGATATCGGTGTCGGGGCTGAGCTGGATCATCCCGAACGGGGCAGTTGCGCCTGGGAAAGTATGGCCCTCGCCGCCAGTGCCGATCGTCGGATCGACCGCGTCATAGGGTGTCTCCGCCTGTTGGGCCGCGCCGGCAGTCGCCACGGCGGCGAGACCCAGCGCCAGTGCCGAGCAGATCAGGAAACGATTCATACGACCCTGGCTCTCCGGTTGGGCTTGAAGCCGAGCAGAACATTTCCCTCGGTCGAAAGATAATTATGCCTGTAATCGAAGCGGGGCGCGTCGGCGAAGAGCAAATAATAATATTTCATCTGCTCGGACCACCAATAGCCAGGGCAATGGTCGCGCTGGAGCTTGGGGGTGGTGGTGACATCGGCGAGATCGGCATAGCCATAGGACGCGCGGTTGGCTGCCTTCATCGCGAGATAATGCGTCCGTGCAATCTCGCGCCAGCGCGGGTCGCGGTCGAGCAGCCAATGGTTGAACGCTGCATCGGCGAGTTCGGGGCGCAGGCTGTTGCTCTTGTAGGTGACCGCGCCCGACGCGAAGTCATAGCCTTCCGGCAGCACAGCGAACCTGTCCTGAAGCCATGCCCAGCTTTCGGTATAGGCCCTGCCCTCGCGCGCCGCGCCGCCCTGAGCGAGCAGCCCGCCATAGAAGGAAGCAAGCTCATCCTGTTCGGTCGAGAGGCGCGCGCCGGTCTCGAAATCGACATCGACCACCCAGAGCCGCTCGGAAAAGTCTAGCTGATGGCTGAGGATCGCCTTGGTGCAGACCTCATACATATGCTTGCAGTCGCGGTCGCCGAGCAGCTGCCAGCCATCCCACAGATACTCATAATAGCTGTCCGACGGCGGCCCGACCGTGGCGCGGCGGGTAAGCCACTTGCCCGTCACTGCGTCGATTCCGTCGGCGAGCAGATCGATCTTCGATCGCCGCACGAACAAGGCGACCATCGCCTTCTTCGCGGTGTCGAGATAGCGCCGGTCGCCGGTCAGCCGACTGAGTGTTCCCCATTCGGGCAGATAGGTGCCGATCTCGGCCGGGTTGGTCGCCGGATCCCGGACAGCCCCGGTCCGCAGGTTGATATAGCGCCAGGGCAAGCCGGTCGGCGTGGCGAAGGCGGGAATCAGCCGGTCGGCGATATCGCGCGCCTTGGCGAGCAGCACTGGATCACCACAGGCGTGATGCGCCGAGAGCAGCCCGCCGAGCAGCCGGATCGAGGTTTCGAATACGGACACCTCGCCGTCACGGTCGAAGTCGAGATTGGCCTTCACCCATCCCAGCGCATCAGCGAATTCGGCGTCGAGGCCCATCACCCAGAGCGTGTCCATCGCCTCGATCAGGCTGAGGCCGAGATGTTCGGTCTTCAGCGGAAAGCTCGAAAAACCGCCGCTGATCGGCTTGATCTCGTCGCGGCCCCAGGCGCGTTCGCGATAATGGCGCCACGCCCAGGCCATCTCGGCCTTCACGTCCTCGCCGAGCGCCTTCCAGTCGGCCTCGCTGCGCCCGGCGGAGAGTCGCGCCGCGGTTGCCGCCAGCAAGCCGCCGGTCGCACGAAGCAGGGTGCGGCGGGTGGGCATGGGACGCATCGATTTTCCCGTCACGATCCGAAAGACATTTCTCCTTAGCCCGGCGCGCGCCGGTGTGACGACCGGAATCATGAAAAATCGCGCCGGAGCGGGTATCGCAAGGCCTTACGTTGTCATCGCATATGGTTTCGCAACCGTTCCAGCCGCAACGGGCTACCGCACTCCCGAATCTCGTGCTAGCTGAGCGCCATGGAGCAGGGACGTCGCGCAACGATCGTGGATGTGGCACGCGAGGCTGACGTCTCGATCAAGACCGTTTCGCGCGTCTTCAACGATGCCCCCAACGTCACCGCCAAGACCCGCGAACGGGTGATCAAGGTCGCGACGGCACTGCATTACCATCCCAATGTCGTGGCGCAGGGCCTGGTCGGGCGGCGCTCTTATCTGCTTGGCCTGTTCTACGAAAATCCGAGCCCGAACTATGTCGTCGAGCTGCAGCAGGGCGCGCTCGACAGGCTGCACGGCGAGAAATACCGGCTCGTGGTGCTTCCCGTCGAGCAGGTGTCGGCGATTGCCGAGAATATCCTGTCGCTGGTACGCTCGGCCGCGCTCGACGGAATCGTGCTGACCCCGCCGGCCTCCGACCATCCAGTGATCATCGAACGCTTGAAGGCAGCGCATTTTCCGTTCGTCCGCATCGCCCCGACGCGCTCGCCTGACCTTGGCCCGCACACCATCACCGACGATGTCGGCGCGGCCCGGATGATGACTGAATATCTGATCTCGCTCGGTCACAGGCGGATCGGCATGATCAAGGGTGATCCGAGCCATCCCTCGAGCGAGGCGCGGTTGCTCGGCTTCTCCAACGCGCTGTCCGCGGCCGGGCTGAAGATGCGGCTCGATGACATCGAGCAGGGCATGTACACGTTCGAATCGGGCTTTGAGGCAGCGCGGCGGCTGTTGTCGCGCAGCGAACGCCCGACCGCGATCTTCGCCCAGAATGACGACATGGCAGCGGGCGCGATCATGGCGGCGCATGACCTGCGCATCGAGGTGCCGGGCGCGCTCTCGATCGCCGGCTTCGACGACAGCGCGATCGCCAAGATCGTCTGGCCGCGTCTCACCACGATTCACCAGCCGGTGTTCGACATGGCGCGCGCCGCAACCGACATGCTCGTCGCGATGCTCGAGAAGAAACCGCACGAGCAGGTGATCAACTATCCGGTCGCGCTCGTGACGCGTCAATCGACCGGGCCGGCGCCAAAAGGCCAGCCATCCACCGATTAAAATTGATAACGTAGGTCATTTCGTGATCTAAGGCTTCCAGAGACCCGAAAGCACCGGGCCTGCGGGGAGGACATATGCCGGGATATAGCCGTCAGGGGCTGAGGGCCGTGTTGCTTGCAGCCGGTGCGATCGCCATTGCCGCCGCACCCCATGCCACGGCACAGACGCCGGCTGCAGCGCCCTGGCCGCATGTCGGATCGCCGCTGCGGCCGAATCCGGCGATGGAAGCACGGATCACCAAGCTGCTCGCGGCGATGTCGGACGAGGATAAGGTCGCCCAGATCGTCCAGCCCGACCTTGCCAGCGTCTCGGTCGCCGAGATGCACCAATATCATTTCGGGTCGATCCTGACCGGCGGCAATTCCGGCCCCAATGGCAATGACAAGGCGCCGGCGCCGGAATGGCTCGCCTTTGCGGATTCCGCCTGGGACGCGATCATGAAGCGCGATGACGGCCGACCCGCGATCCCGCCGATCTGGGGCATCGATGCAGTGCACGGCCATGCCAACATCATCGGCGCGACGATCTTCCCGCAGAATGTCGGGCTTGGCGCGATGCGCGACCCCGACCTGATCCGGCGGATCGGCGTGGTCACCGCGAAGGAGATGGCGGTCACCGGCATTGACTGGGATTTCTCCCCGACGCTCGCGGTGGTGCGCGATACGCGCTGGGGGCGGAGCTATGAGGGCTTTTCCGAAGACCCTTCGATCGTGCGCTCCTATGCCGGTGCGATGATCGAGGGTCTGCAGGGCAAGCCTGGCACCAAGGAGTTCCTGCGCGATGGCAAGGTGATCGCGACCGCCAAGCATTTCGTCGGCGATGGTGGCACGGCGAACGGGGTCGACCAGGGCGACAATCCTTCGAGCCCGGAGCAGATCCGCGACATTCACGGCGCGGGCTATCCGCCGGCGATCGGCGCCGGCGTTCAGGCTGTGATGGCAAGCTTTTCGAGCGTGCGCGGCCAGAAGCTCAGCGCCGACCGCGACCTGCTGACCGGCGCGCTGCGCGAGCAGATGGAGTTTGACGGGCTGACCGTCGGCGACTGGAACGCGCATGGCCAGGTGCCGGGCTGCTCCAACACCAGCTGCGCGGCGGCGATCAATGCCGGCATGGACATGGTGATGGCGCCGGACAGCTGGAAGGGATTCTACGCCAGCACATTGGCGCAGGTGCGATCGGGCGAGATTTCGCACGCCCGGCTCGACGAGGCGGTGCGGCGCATCCTGCGGGTAAAACTGCGCGCCGGCATGTTCGACAAAGGCAGGCCGTCGAGCCGGCCCTTCGCTGGCCGCTTCGACCTGCTCGGATCGCCCGAGCACCGCGCCGTGGCGCGCCAGGCGGTGCGCGAATCGCTCGTGCTGCTCAAGAACCAGGGGCAAGTCCTGCCGCTGTCCCCGAAGCTCAACCTGCTCGTCGCGGGGGACGGCGCCGACAATATCCCCAAACAGGCGGGCGGCTGGACGATCAGCTGGCAGGGCACCGGGACCACCAATGCCGATTTCCCGCACGCCCAGTCGATCTTCGCGGGCATTGCCGAAGCCACGAGATCCGCGGGCGGCAGCGCGACGCTCAGCGTCGACGGCAGTTTCACGGCGAAGCCCGATGCGGCGATCGTCGTGTTCGGCGAGGATCCCTATGCCGAGTTCGCCGGCGACCGCCCGACGCTCGAATATCGGCCGGGCGACACGCGCGATCTCGACCTTCTCAAGAAACTCAAGGCGCAGGGGATTCCGGTGGTTTCGGTGTTCCTGTCGGGGCGGCCCTTGTGGGTGAACCCGGAGATCAATGCCTCGGACGCGTTCGTCGCTGCGTTCCTGCCGGGCGGCGAAGGCGGCGGGATCGCCGATGTGCTGCTCGCCGATGCCAGGGGCAAGCCGCGGCATGATTTCCACGGCAAGCTCTCCTATTCCTGGCCGAAGCGGATCGACCAGAGCGCGCTGCACCATGAGGATGCCGGCTATGATCCGCTCTTCGCCTTTGGCTACGGCCTGACCTATGCTGACAAGGGCGATCTGGCACCGCTGCCCGAGGCGCATCCGGCCAATGCCACGCGCGAGGACGGGATGATCTTCGGGCGCGGCAAGCTGCCCGCGAACTGGAGCTTCGATCTGGCCGAACCGCACGGCGTGGCGGTGCCGGTGAAAGGCAATTCGGGCACGACCGGTGGCGGAATGGTCCGGATTTCGGGTGTCGACCGGAGCGCGCAGGAAGATGCGCGCGCATTGGTCTGGGGGGCGGCCGGTGGCACGGCGCGTATCGTCGCCGACAAGCCGATCGACATATCGCGCGAGAGCAATGCGCAATACAGCCTGATCGTCGACTACCGCATCGATACGGCGCCGGCGAGCGTGGTACGGCTCGGAATGCAGTGCGGCGATAAGTGCGGCGGCACCGTGCCATTGACGGCGACTCTGCGCGCTGCCCCGGTCGGTCAATGGACCACGCTGACGCTGCCGCTCCCCTGCCTGGCCAAGGCGGGGCTCGACCCGAAGCGGGTGACCGCCCCCTTCACGCTGGAAAGCGACGGCGCGCTGGCGCTGTCGATCTCCGGTATCCATTACACCAGCGCTGGCGCGGGCGACGCCTGTCCGCAATGATCCCTCCTTCACGAAGAAAGATATGCGCATATGAACGGCAAGACAGCTGGCGGTTCGGTCGCGGCCTTTGTGGTGGTGACCTGCCTGTTTTTCGCCTGGGGCTTCATCACCTCGAACAATGATCCGTTGATCGCGGCGATGCGCGGCATCTACACGCTCAACGTTGCCGAGGGGATGCTGACTCAGTTCGCCTTCTTCCTTGCCTATTTCGTGATGTCGATGCCGGCAGCGGCCTTGCTCGCCCGGCTCGGGCACAGCCGGACGATCATCGCCGCGCTGATGGTGATGGTCGGCGCGTGCCTGTTGATGCTCGTCGCTTCGCGTGCGCACGCCTATATGATGGTGTTGGTTGCCCTGTTCGTGATGGCGAGCGGGATCACCGCGCTGCAGGTCGCGGCGAACCCGCTCGCGGCGTCGCTCGGCAAGCCGGAATACAGCCATTTCCGGCTGACCCTCGCCCAGGCGTTCAACTCGCTCGGTGTCGTCGCCGGGGTTCATATCGGCTCGACGCTGATGCTGCGGAACGATGTGTTCGGGAAGGGCGGCCATATCCTGCCCGGCGTGCCCGCCGCCACCGCGCTCGGCGCCATCGATCATGCCTTTGTGCTGATCGCGATTGCCGTTCTCGCGCTGTCGGTGCTGATTTTCGCGTTCCGCCGCAACATCGACGCCTCGGCCTCGCATGGCGAGACCGCCAGCGCTTCGCCGATGGAGGCATTGCGCGACTTCTGGGCACGGTTCGGGGCGCTCGCGATCTTCCTCTATGTCGGCGCCGAGGTGACGATCGCCAGCATCATGATCAACTTCCTCAACCGGCCCGATGTGCTCGGCTTGCCGCTCGACATCGCGGGCGCGATGCTCGCCAATTATTACTGGGCCGGCGCGCTGGTCGGGCGCTTCATCGGCAGCGCCTTGCTGACCCGCATCCGCGCGACCTGGCTGCTGGCCGGGGCGGCACTGATCGCCGCGTGCCTGAGCGTGGCCGCCTTCCTGCTGCACGGCCCGGCCGCCGCCTATGCCGCGTTGAGCGTGGGCCTCTTCAACTCGATCATGTTCCCGACGATCTTCAGCATCACCATGGAGCGTTCCAGGGCTTCGACCGCTTCGGTTTCGGGGCTGTTGTGCATGGCGATCGTCGGCGGTGCGCTGATCCCCTGGGCTTCGGGTCGGATCGCCGATGCGACGACGATCGGCATGACCTTCGTGCTGCCGGCGATCGCCTATGTCGGGATCCTGATCTTCGCTGCGACCGGCAAGCAATCGCGCCTGTCGGGCGAAGGCGGGGACGGCGGCGAGACGGCGCCCTTGGTGGCGCATTGACGCAGCCTGGAACGCGACGGCGATAAGGCAGGTCTGAACGCAACTATCGGATGGCAGGGCCGCGAATGATGTGACAAGAAGCGCGCCATGCAGACGCCCGCCACCCGTTACGACATCCTTATCGTGGGGGCGGGCCATGCCGGCGCGCAGGCCGCGATCGCTCTCCGCCAACGCAAGTTCGAGGGGACCATCGCCCTCCTCGGCGACGAGCCTGATCTGCCCTATGAACGGCCGCCGCTCTCCAAGGAATATCTCGCCGGCGACAAGCCGTTCGAGCGGATCCTGATCCGCCCCGCCGCTTTCTGGCAGGAGCGCGACATCGCGATGCTGCCGAGCCGGACGGTGATATCGGTCGATGCTGCGGCACATGAAGTCACGACGGCGGACGGCGCCAGAATTGGCTATGGCAGCCTGATCTGGGCGACCGGGGGCAGCCCGCGCCGGCTCACCTGCGCCGGCCATTCGCTGCGCGGTGTGCACGGCGTTCGCAACCATGCCGATGTCGACCGGATGATCGCCGAGCTGCCTGACGTGACCCGCGTCGTCGTGGTCGGCGGCGGCTATATCGGGCTCGAGGCAGCGGCGGTGCTGACCAAGCTCGGCAAGCATGTGACGGTGCTCGAGGCGCTTGACCGGGTGCTGGCGCGGGTTGCGGGCGAGCCGCTCTCGCGCTTCTTCGAGGCTGAGCACCGCGCGCACGGCGTAGATCTGCGCACCGGCGTCACGGTCGAGAGTATCGAGGAAAGGGATGGCGCGGCGACCGGCGTCCGTCTCGCCGACGGGACGATCCTGCCCTGCGAAATGGTGATCGTCGGCATCGGCATCATCCCCGCGGTGGAGCCGCTGCTGGCGGCAGGCGCCGAGGGCGGAAACGGCGTGCTGGTCGATGCGCAGTGCCGCACCACCCTGCCCGATGTGCTCGCGATCGGCGATTGCGCCGCGCATGCCAACCGCTTCGCCGGCGGCGCGGTGATCCGGCTCGAATCGGTCCAGAACGCCACCGACCAGGCCAACACCGCCGCCAAGCTGCTGTGCGGCGAGCCCGAGCCCTATGATGCGGTGCCGTGGTTCTGGTCGAACCAGTACGACATCCGCCTCCAGACAATGGGGCTGTCGATCGGTTACGACCAGACGATCGTGCGCGGCGATCCGGCGACGCGAAGCTTCTCGGTCATCTATCTCAAGGCCGGGCGCGTGCTCGCGCTCGACTGTGTGAACATGACGCGCGATTACGCTCAGGGCCGTGCCCTTGTGCTTGCCGGCGCGACGCCTGACCCTGCCCTCCTCGCCGACCCCGAGACGCCGCTCAAGAGCCTCCTGTGAGTGACGGCTACGCCGCCATGGCGGAGGCGGCGCGGCAGGCAATCGCGTATCGCCGCGCCGTCGCGACTGCCGAGACGACGCCGGTCGCGACCTATGCTGAGATGCTCGCTGCGTTCAGCGCACCGACGCCCGAACGGGGTGGCGACCCCCAAGCGATCATCGCTGAACTCGCCGAATGCGCCACGCCGGGCATCCGCGCCTCGACCGGCCCGCGCTTCTTCGGCTGGGTGATCGGCAATTCGCACCCGACCGGGGTCGCCGCCGACTGGCTGACCGCTGCCTGGGGGCAGAATGCGGCGAACCTGCAGGCGGCGCCCGCGGCTGCTGCGATCGAGGCAGTGGCGGCGACCTGGCTGCTCGACCTGCTCGGATTGCCGGCGGAGGCATCGGTCGGCTTCGTGACCGGCGCGACGGTCGCCAACTTCGTCTGCCTCGCCGCGGCGCGGAGCGAAGTGCTGAGGCGGGTGGGATGGGACGTCGAAGCCGACGGGCTGTTCGGCGCGCCGCCGATCGCCGTGCTGATCGGCGAGGACGCGCATGCGACCGTCTATTCGGCCATCAAATATCTCGGGCTCGGCGCCGGCCGGGTTCGGATGATCGCCTGCGATTCGAGCGGACGGATGCTGACCGGTGACCTGGAGCGCGCGATCGCCGAACGTACCGACCCGACGATCGTGATCGGCCAGGCGGGGCAGATCAACACCGGCGCCTGCGATCCTTTTGCCGAGATCGCGCCGGTCGCCAATGGCATGGGCGCCTGGCTCCATGTCGATGGCGCCTTCGGGCTCTGGGCACAGGCGAGCCCGGCGCAGAAGCATCTGACCGCCGGCGTCGACCTTGCCGACAGCTGGGCGACCGACGGGCACAAATGGCTGCAGACGCCTTACGACTGCGGATTCGCGATCGTCCGCGACGCCGAGGCGCATCGGCGGGCGATGGCGATCACCGCGAGTTATCTGCCGCCGGCCGAAGGCGCCGAGCGCGACCCGTCGGCCTATGTGCCCGAATTGTCGCGGCGGGCGCGGGGCTTTGCGACCTGGGCGATGATTCGCCAGCTCGGCCGCGAGGGGATCGCGGCGATGGTCGAAAGCCACTCCGCGATCGCGCTTCATATGGCGGAGCGGCTTGTGGCGGTACCGGGGGTCGCACTGGTCTGCCCGGTCGAGCTCAACCAGTTCATGATCCGCTTCGGCGCGGCCGATGCGGCGACGCTCGCGACGATCCGCCAGGTGCAGGAGGACGCGGTTGCGTTCATCGGCTCGGCGCAGTGGCGCGGGCACTGGGTGATGCGGGTTTCGGTGACCTCGATCGCGACGACCATGGCCGAGGCTGACGTGACCGTGGATGCGGTGATCAGCGCCTGGGAGCGCGTTGCCGATACGCAGTGATGCGGCATTTTCCGGGCTCCGGCGGTCGATTGCCATGGCGCGGTGTAGCGACGCTCCCGCAGGGGTTGAATCGGGCAAGTGTTGGAAATGTCATGAGGGTTACTGACATTTTCGTCGACGCAAGCAAACTGGACTCGCATCCTAAATAATGGATAATAATCAATAAGTTAAGTACATATTTCTTGATAGCGCCCCGGCGAAATACGGCTTGCTTGCCGTCGCAGGTGCAATTTGTCTCTCCCACGCGCTGTCGGACAGAACGCGTCGGCATCGCCACGAAAATGGTTGCATCGCCCGTTGCCGCCGGCCGACATGCCAATATGCTGCACGGCGTAAGCGGGGGGTTCGCATTCGCCTTTTCCCCGGTTCCAGCATCATCCGGACCTGAGGGGGCTCCCATGGACACGCCTGATCCAGTCACGCCGCTCACGCCAGCCGAGCAGGCCTTTGTCGACACGCTCAACGCGAACTGGACCCGTGAGGAGGTGCTTGCCCGGCTGCAAAAGGATCTCCAGACCGCGATCGAGATCGAGCTCGCGACGATCCCGATCTATCTCTACACCTATTATTCGCTGGTCCGGAACAACGAGAGCGGCGAGACGATCAGCGACGCACAACTCTATGCCAACAAGGCCGGCGGGGTGATCATGAGCGTGGCGGTGGAGGAGATGCTCCACATGTCGCTGTCGTCGAACGTCCTGTTTTCGATGGGTGTCGCGCCGCAACTCTACCAGCAGGCGCCGAGCGCCTATCCGACCGGCCTGCCCTATCACAATCCGAAAGGCCCGATCGGGCCGGACGGGCAGACCGCGGTGCAGATTCCGCTCGGCAAGCTCGGTTTCGAGCAGCTCTGGCACTTCCTCCAGATCGAATATCCCGAACAATGGAACGCGCCGCCGCAGGACAGCAACTGGGACACGATCGGCCAGTTCTATTCCTACATCCGGTGCCTGCTGAGCACCGCTTTCCTGACCGATGGCGACTTCCAGCAGGGCGCATGGGCGAACGCGATCCAGCCGGAGAATTATTCGCCGAACAATGTCGACACGGTCTATCCCGATGCCGGCTTCGATCCCTGGAAGCCGGCGCCGCCCGCGCCGACGCCGGGCTGGGCCGATCCGGTGCAGGGCGCGGCGGCCGCGGCTGTCTATCCCGATTATGACGACAGCCATGCCGGCCAGACCCAGCTTGTCGCGGTCCAGTCGATCCAGGACGCGGCGACCGCGATCGACACGATCTGCGACCAGGGCGAAGGGGTGCCGATCCCCGACGTGGGGCCGAGCCCCGACGACGATCAGTCGAAGGACGAGGAATCGCATTATGTGAAGTTCCTCACCCTCCAGGCCCAGTTCGCCGATTATGCCGGCACCACCGAGCAGCGGCCGCTACAGCCGCCCGCGCCGGCGGACGTGATCCAGCCGGCGATCACCCAGGCCGATCTGCTTGCCGCCGGCGTGCTGGTGAACATGCCCGACAACCCGGTCGCGGCGAACTATCCGCCGCTCTATTCGGACATCGCGAACTTCTGCAGCGCGTGCTTCCAGTACATGCTGATCATGACCGAGACGATCTATCGGGTGCCGCCGGCGAACCAGAAATTGTTCTTCAACGAAGGACTGCACCGCTCGATGATCTGGGTGCTCGACAAATATATCCGTACCATCCGGCAGATCCCGATCACCAGCGGCACCTATGCGGGCACGGTGATGGGCCCGACCTTCGAGAATGTGTCGCTCGGCCTGCGGGTGAATTCCTTCGCCGGGCTGACCGACTATGGCAACAAGGCGATCGAGGCCGCCAAGGCGCTCATCGCCGAGGAGGACGCTGACGAGGCGGGCGACAAGATCGCCGAGGCACTTGATCATCTGAACTTCGCGGCCGAGGCAGCGAAGATCGAGAAGGACGGCGATCTCGTCAGCGTGCTGCAGAATGTGATCTATTATGTCGGCGTCGCGATCTCGAAAACCAGTGCCGACGGTTATCCGATGCACCTGCCCGATGTCGGCCAATATTGGGCCACCGCCTGATACCACCCCTTCCGCGAGAGGAACGACCCATGGCATCCTGCGCCACGCCGACCCCGACACCGGCCCCTCCGCCCGGTGTTCCCGTGCCGACCCCCTACCCTTATGCCGCCGAGCCGGCTTTTCCTGGCCCGGGCGTGATCGGTCCGCAACCCGCCGGCATGCCGCTTCACGCCTGTATGGGGCTCAACGCGTGCGCCGGCGCGGACCGGTTCGGCACCGCGGGCCCGCCCGGAGGCAAGGGGCCGAATGCGTGCGCCGGGCAAGGCTATTGCTCGACTGGCACCGACCATACCTGCCATGTCCAGAATGACTGCAAGGGGCAGGGCGGCTGCGGCCTTTACGGCACCGGCGAGGAGATGAACAATCCCGGCGCCAATGACTGCCGGTCGCTTGGGTCGTGCGCGACGCCGATCAACGGCGAGCGCTTCAGCACCAACGGGCCGAACCATGGCCAGAGTGTATGGCTGCGCGCCCGCGCCGTGTTCGAGGCGAACTGGGCGGCGAATCAGGCTGAGCTCAAAGCGCTGCAGGCGGCGGGCAAGATCGCTTCGACCCAGGCGTTGCCCGAGACGCCGGGTCCAGCCCCCGCCGCCTTCGCGGCGACCGGGCCGACCTATCTGTGGATCTCGCAGGACAATGAAGCCCGCGGTAACATGACAGCGTGCGGGTCGAGCGGGATGAGCGGGGCCGGTGGCTGCAGCTGACGGCGCGCTGGCCGGGCTGCCCCGGCTCGGGCTTGGGCTCGGCCTGCGCAGCGTGCATTTCGAGACCATCCTGTCGGGCGAGCCCCGGGATCTGTGGTTCGAGGCGATCTCCGAGAATTTCATGGATTCAGGCGGGCGCCCGCGCGCGGTGATCCGCGCGGTGGCCGAGCGCTATCCGCTGGTGCTGCACGGCGTCTCGCTGTCGATCGGCAGCGCCGATCCGCTCGACTTCGGCTATCTCGCGGCGCTCAAGCGGCTGGCGGACGAGGTGCGCCCCGCCTGGGTAAGCGACCATCTGTGCTGGACGGGCGTGAACGGGCACAATTCGCACGACCTGCTGCCGATGCCGCTGACCGAGGAGAGCCTCACCCATGTCGTCGCGCGCGTCCGCCAGGTGCAGGATTATCTCGAGCGCCCGCTGATCCTCGAGAACCCCAGCAGCTATGTCCGCTTCGCCCAGTCGACCCTCGACGAGCCCGGCTTCCTCCGCGCGCTGGCCGAGGAGACCGGCTGCGGCTTGCTGCTCGACGTGAACAATGTCTTCGTGACCTGCTTCAACGCCGGCGCCGATCCCGCCGCCTATCTCGACGCTTTTCCCTGTGACCGCGTCGTCCAGATGCATCTCGCCGGACACCAGGACATGGGCAGCCATCTGATCGACACCCATGACCGGCCGGTGCGACCCGAAGTGTGGGAGTTGTTCAGTCGCGCCTGGGCGCGGACCGGCGGCGCCTCGACCCTGCTCGAATGGGACGACCATATCCCCGATTTCGATGGGTGCCTTGCCGAACTGCGCAAGGCCGAGCGGTACATGGCGGGCGAGCCGGCGCCACGTGCGACCGAGGTATATGAGACGGGCGAGGAGGGGGTTTCAAACCCGGTCGGCTTCATCGTACCGCGGGTGATGAACGGCATGGTCGAGGAAGCGGCATGACCGCGCTGGCGGTGGCGCAGCGCCGGATGCACGATGCGCTTGTCTTTCCCGATGCCGATCCGGCTTCCGCGCAGGCGCTGTTCGCGGGCGACGGGCGGCTCGGCGCGGCCGGCGGGCTTGCGGTCTATCAGCGCGGCTATTTCCTGCGCATCGCCGCCTGCATGCGCGAGCAGTTCCCAGCGCTGTGTCACGCGCTCGGCCATGCGCTGTTCGACGATTTCGTCGCCGACTATATTCGGGCGTGCCCGCCGGTACGGCACACGCTTTACGACCTCGGCCGCCGCTTCGCCGGCTGGATGGAAGCGAACCGGCCGGATGGCGATTCGCGCGAGCCATGGGTCGACTTCATGATCGACCTCGCCAGCTTCGAATATGCGGTGTTCGTGATGTTCGATGCCGAGGGCAATGAGGGCAAGCCGTTCGCCACGCCCGATACGCCCGATACCGCGCTGCGCCTTCAGCCCGCCTTCGCGCTGGGCAGCTATGGCTTTCCGGTCGCCGACTATTACCACGCCGTGCGCCGCGGCGAGGATCCGTCGCTGCCCCTGCCCGCCCCCAGCCACGTCGCGCTGGTGCGAACCGATTACGTAATCCGCACCGTGCCGCTAGGCGAGACTCACCACGCCTTCCTGGCCGAGATGCTGGCCGGGAGCAGCGTCGAGGCGGCACTGGTCGATGTCGCTGTGCGGTTCGGGCTCGACCTCGAAGAGGCGCGCCGCTCCTGGCGCGAGGCGCGGGGCAGCCGCGACCGCTGGATCGAATGGGGCTTCTTCGTCGGCGCAAATCCCTGAGCCGATATTCCCGAGAGTGCCGGTATCCGGGGGCGCTCACAACCTTCAACCCTTTGTTTACCATCAGGATTCGTCCGCAGCGGAACCGTCGGCGCACGCGGTCTGGGTCGGCCTGCTAACAATTCGCGGTTGTTCGCTGGAATTCGATCCGTCGAGCACGCCGCCGGACCCGGGCGGAAGCCTCAACGCTGCGGTCCGCTCAGCCCACGTGGCCGGGATGCGCTCGTCGGCGACCTGGAACGGGACCATCCTGGTGTGCGACTCCTACACGGGGCGAACTCATTGCGAGACGCCCCCCGGCGCCAACATTCCACCATAGGGCCCGGCAGCCTGCCGAGAGATTAGAATGCTGAAAAGACCACGATTCTGGAGCACGAGATTCCCTCCGTGCGGAGTAGAAGGGCATCAACTTCCCGGTCGGTACGCCCGCTCGACATGCCCCTTGAGATCCTCCGGGTAGAACCAGACCGGGCGGAGATTGCCGTCGGCGTAGCGTTGCGCCTGGTCGTTGAAATGGGGTGAGGCCGGATCGCCGCTCTCGCCGCCGGCAGTGACTGCCCATGCCTTGAGCCTGGGCCCGAATTCGACGATCGCGACGAAGCTGTTGCCGCTGGTGCCGTAATAGCCCTTCGTGTTCGGATAGGGTTTCGCCCCGAACGAGGCGAGCGAACCCCATTGCGCCGAGGTGAAGGGCACGGGGATGCTCGGTTTTGAATCGTCGAAATGCGCCTCGATCGAATCGTCGAGCCGCTGGAAGCGATTGACCTTGCCCCAGGGCACGCGCCAGTCGCCGAAATCGCGGGCCAGCCGGTCGGTTGCCTGGACGAGTGCGTCGAGCTTCGCCTCGGGCGTGACCCTGGCGGCGATGTAATCGGGCACGTTCATCCGCTCGGCGCGGGCGAAGCCGCCGACATCCTTCCACAAAGTGTCGCCCCAAAAGACCGCCAGCGTGGTCGGTTCCGAGGTCGCAGCCCAGCGATAATCCCAGTTCTTGAGAGCAGTGATCGGCGCCGTCAGTCTGGCGCGGCGCGGATCGCCGGGCGGCAGTGCATCCCAGGCAGCGACCAGCTGCGGGATCAGCGTCGCGAAGGCGGGGAGGTAGCTGTCATAGGCGGCCGCGCGCAGTCGCTCAGGGGTGAAGTCGTGCCTGCCGGTCAGCAGCAGATCGGAATGGGTGCCGCGCGCATTGCGGCCGACCTGATCCATGTAGCGCGGATAGTCCTTCGCCTTGGGGCTGTCGGGCCCCGCCGATTGCCACGGCCAGTCGTTAGAATTCTTCACCCAGCCGACCGGCGGGTTGATCACATTGGGCAGCGACGCAATGCCATGCAGGCCCTTCCAGTCGGTCGCGGGGTCAGAGCCGTCGACCGCCTTGGTATAATCGAAGCGGTCGTCGCGGATCGGCACGAATTGCGGGTGGAGATAGGCGATCTCGCCCTTCGAATCCGCAAAGAGCGTATCGTTCGAACTGTTCGCCTGAAGCTCAGCGACGTGCATATAGGAGGCGAGATCGATCGTCTTGGTGCGCAGCCAGCTTTGCTCGAGCGCCGGGATCGGTTTCCACATCAGCGACGTGGCGATCCATTTGCCATCGCGCTTCGCGACCACCGGCCCGTGACGCGTGCGCGTGACGGTGAAGGTGCGCGTGCCCAGCGTGCCATCGGACTGGCGGAAGGCGATCGAGATGCGATCGCGCTCGACCGGCCGCAGCGTCTCGCCATAGCGATAGGAGAGCCTGCCCGACTTGAAAACGAAGGTCTCGGCGAACTCATCGACATTGTCGACGCCCGAGGAGGTGTGCATCCAGCCGGCATTCGCGTTGAAGCCCTGATAGATGAAGAACTGGCCCCAGGTCGAGGCGCCATAGGCGTTGAGCCCCTCCCCGCTCGTCATCTGCAGCTCGGAGCGGAAATAGAAGCTGGTGTGCGGGTTGATCAGCAGCAAGGCATGGCCGTCGACGGTGTTCTTCGGGGCGATGGCGATGCCGTTCGATCCCACCGGCTCGCGGGGGGTGCGGCCGGTCTCCAGGTCAGTCATCGCGACCTGCCGCTGGCCATACAGGCTTTCGAGTTCCGACAGCGAGATGCGTTCGATATCGCCGCCGATGCTGCCCTCGGTGAAGGACAGCGCCATCCAGGGCTCGAAGCGGCTCAGCACCTTCGGGTGAACATTCGGGTGGGTGGCGAGATAATAGTTCAGCCCGTCGGCCCAGCCGTCCATCAGCGTGCGCAGCCAGGCGGGGCTCTCGCGATATTGCTTCCGGAGCACGACCGGATCGACATAGAGGCGCTGGCGCAGATCGGCCCAGATCGCCTTTTCGCCGTCGGCCTCGGCGGTGCGGCCGAGCGCCGTCAGGTAGTTCGCCTCGATCCGGCTGAAATCATCCTCGGCCTGGGCGTAGATCGCGCCGAACACGGCGTCTGCGTCGCTCTTGCCCAGGACGTGGGCGATGCCCCAGCTGTCGCGGGTGATGGTGACCCTGGCTGCCTCGGCTTTCCAGCGCAGCACTTCCGGCGTCGGTGCGGTCTGATCGTCGAGTTCGGCGGGCGCCCGGGCCTGTGCGGTGGCGCCCTGGGCGTACGCGGCGGCGGGAGGAAGGAGCAACGCGAGCGCGAGGAGCGGGTTGCGAAGGCGGCGGGCAAGTATATCCATGGAAGCGAGGCTATCGGGCAGCCGAAGCCGCGACAAGGAGTTCGGACGATGCGGTACTGGCTGGCACTTCTGTTGTTGATCACCGGACCCGCGATCGCTGCCGAACCGCAGGCGCTGCTGCTCAGGCCGATGCAGGTGTTCGACGGGGTCGACCCGGCGCCGCATCCCGGCTGGGAAGTGCTGGTCGAGGGCGACAGGATCGCTGCGGTCGGCCCGAAGCTGACCGCGCCGGCGGGCGCCCGGATCATCGACCTGCCCGGCCAGACCCTGATGCCGGGGATGATCGAGGGGCACAGCCATTTGTTCCTCCATCCCTATAACGAGACGAGCTGGGACGATCAGGTGCTGCACGAGCCGCTGGCGCTGCGCACCGCACGCGCTGTCGCGCACGCTCGGGCGACATTGATGGCGGGGTTCACCACCGAGCGCGATCTCGGCACCGAAGGGGCCGGCTATGCCGATGTCGGGCTGAAGAAAGCGATCGACCAGGGAATCGTGCCGGGGCCGAGGCTGATGGTTGCGACTCGGGCGATCGTCGCGCTCGGCGCGTACGGCCCCAAGGGATTCGAGCCGGGCCTGGCCATCCCGCAGGGCGCGCAGGAGGTGAGCGGAGTCGACGACATCGTCCGCGCCGTACGCGGCCAGATCGCGGCGGGCGCAGATGTGGTGAAATTCTACGCCGATTATCACTGGGGCCCGGGCGAGCCGACCAGGGCGACGCTGTCGCTCGCCGAATTGCAGGCAGGCACCGAGGCCGCGCATGATGCCGGGCGGATCGTCGCGGTCCACGCAGCGACGGCCGAGGGCATGCGCCGCGCGATCGCCGCGGGGGCCGACACGATCGAGCATGGCTATGGCGGGACGCCCGAGGTCTTCAAGGCGATGGCAGCGAAGCATATCGCCCTGTGCCCGACGCTCGCCGCCACGGACGCCGTGTCGCGCTACCATGGCTGGAATGGCAGCGATCCGGCGCCGGCGGCGGTACTGGAAAACCGCCAATCCTTCCGCATCGCGCGCGCGACGGGCGTGCCGATCTGCATGGGGGGCGATGTCGGCGTGTTCACCCATGGCGAGAATGCGCGGGAGATGGAGTTGATGGCGCAGGAGGGCATGCCGGCGGCGCAGGTGCTGATCGCGACGACCTCGGGCAATGCACGCGCTTTCCATCTCGACGGCAAGCTGGGCGCGGTGAAGGTCGGGCTGCTCGCTGACCTGATCGCGGTCGGCGGCGATCCGACGCGCGATGTGGCGATCGTGCGCGACGTACGACTGGTGATCAAGGGCGGCGAGGTGGCCAAGGGCCCCTGAAGCCGGAGCGACGCCCGGGGCGAGAGGATGGTCCGTGCCGCCCCGGCTTGAATCGCGCGAGTCGATCGCCGCATAGGAGCCGGATGAGGCTGGGTTTCCCAAGTTCAGGCAGTTTCCCGGGCCCTGCGGCGCGCGCGGCGCTTCGAACCTTCGTGACGCCCGGGCCGCGCATGGTCGACGAGATCGAATGCGTCGCCTCGATCCTGCTCGCCATCCTGCTCGCCCATCTGATCGGCGCGCATAATGTCGCCTGGGCGGCGTTTACCGGCTTCGTGCTGATGCGCGGCCATGTTTCCGAAACACTGCTGCGCGGGATGATGCGGCTTGCCGGTACCGCGCTCGGGGCCGGGCTGGCGCTGCTGATCGTGCCCTATGCGGTGCGATCATTGCCTGCCTCGGTGGCAGTGGCGGCGATCATCGGCTTTGCCGGGCTGTACGGCATGCTGACCGCGAAGCGGGCTTATGCGTGGTTCCTGTTCGGGCTGACCTTCGAGATGATCCTGCTCGACAAGCTCGAACATCCCGCGGTCAATGCGATCGCCTTTGCCGAGACGCGCCTGCTGGAAGTCGCCGCCGGGACGGTCGCCTGCGTGACGATCAGCCTGCTGACGACGCTCACCGCGCGGCGGCGCTGGCCCGGCCCGCCGCCCGCACCGGCGACGCGGATCGGCTGGCATCCCGATGCCGCCCGCCATGCCGCCCAGGCAGGCGTAACCCTGGCGTTGCTGCCCGTCCTGCACGCCCTGTTCGGCATTCCCGAGCTTCAACAGGCGGGCGTGACGATCATGGCGGTGATGGTCGTGCCGGTATCGGGCCTCGGCGCGAGCGGCCTTATGCCGGTCAGCCGCCGGCTGCTGCACCGCATGCTTGGCTGCCTCGGCGGCGGCGCCCTGGCCGCCGCGATCCTGTTCGTTGCGCAGGGCTCGGCGCCGATCCTGATCGCGGGCACCTGCCTCGGCGTGGTGATCGGGCGGCATATCGAGAATGGCGGCAAGCGGATCACCTATCTCGGCCTGCAATTCACGCTTGCGATCCTGGTGACCCTGGTACCCGACAGCTATTCCGATGCGGCGATCGAACCTGCGCTGCAGCGGCTGGCGAGCATCTTCATCGGCATGGCCCTGCTCGAGCCGGTTCTGCTGGCATGGCATTTCCTCGCGCCACGAAGGAGGAGCGACGTCGCTACCCGCCCGGCGCAGGAGGCGCCCGGTTCGGAATAGCACAACAGCAAGCCCGTCCGGTTCACGGCGCCGAGGGCGGCATGCCGAAGGGAATGAGCTTGACGTTTTGCGGCAATGTCGCGCCAACCATCCCGCCGCCGCTGTCGATCCTCGCGGCGACCGTCTCGACGATCATCGCGAGCACTGCCGGGTCGGGCGCGTGGCCGGCGCCCATGATCACGAAAGCGGCACCGGGCTTTCCCGCCGCATCGGCCAGCTTGCTCAGCTGCTCGCCCTGCTGCCAGGGGACCACGTCGTCAGCCGTGCCATGGACGATATACAGGGGTTCATCCAGCCGAGCGATCGCCGCCTCATTGTCATAGTCGTTGGGCACCGCGGCGCGCATGATCTTCGGGACCATCGCGCGCAGGCGCGTGAAGGCGCCGATGGTGACCAATGCGTCAAGATGCTGACGCCCGGCGAGCCCGAACGCCACCCCGCCGCCGAGGCTGTGGCCGAGCACGATCAACTTGCCGCCCCCGGCGAGCAGGCGGGCCCGGGCGTAAAAGGCATCGGCGTCAGCGGCGAGGCCGGCTTCGTCAGCCGTGCCTGGATTGCCGCTATATTCGCGATATTCAGCCGCGACGAGGCCATAGCCTTTGGCGACCAGCGGCGCGAACCAGCGCATCGATCGCATCGCGCTCGAGCCGTTGCCGTGGAAGACGAGCAGGGTGGGCTTGCCGTCGCGCGGGGCGATTTCGAGGCCCTTGAGCGCCAGTCCGTCAGCGGTCTGCACGGCGGCGATGGCCACGCCATCGGGAAGGCCGTCGACGGTGACCGGTTCGGTCGGCGCGGGATAGATGCGATGATGGACCTGGGCCCCGGCCGGCGCGACGGCGAGCAGGGCAGGCAGCAGGGCGCAGGCGAGGCGATTCATCGCTGCCGATGGTAACGCGGACACATTGACGGGCAAGGCGGAAAGACGGGCGCCGCCTCGATCATTGCCACAAGCGATTGTGCGCGCCGTCCGGCACGCTAAGCCGTTTCCATGTCCACCGAGATCGATCCCTTCCACGCCATCGCCATCAGCCGCGCCGCCCACCGGATGGCCGCCGAGGGCAGATCCATCATCCATATGGAATTCGGCCAGCCCTCGACCGGGGCGCCCGCCGCAGCGATCGCCCGCGCGCACGAGGTGCTCGATACCGACGGCATGGGCTATTGGGAGAGCATGCCGCTGAAGGCGCGGATCGCGCGGCACTATGCCGAAAGCTACGGCGTCGCGATCGACCCCGAGCAGATCATCCTCACCTGCGGCGCCTCGCCTGCCCTTGTGCTCGCGCTCTCCTGCCTGTTCGCGCCGGGCGACCGGGTCGCCTTCGCGCGGCCGGGCTATGTCGCCTATCGCAACACGGTGAAGGCGCTTCACCTCGTGCCGGTCGAGATCGGCTGCGGCGAGGCGGAGCGCTTCCAGATCACCGCCGCCGCGATCGAGCGGCTCGACCCGGCGCCGCAGGGGCTGATCCTCGCCAGCCCGGCCAACCCGACCGGCACGATCATCGCGCCCGGGGAGCTGGCCGCGATTGCGGCCGCGTGCCGACGGCGCGGGATCAGGATCGTCTCGGACGAAATCTATCACGGGCTGAGCTATATCGGCCCGGCGCGCTCGGTGCTGCAGGACGAGCCCGAGGCGCTGGTCGTCAACAGCTTCTCCAAATATTTCAGCATGGCCGGCTGGCGGCTCGGCTGGCTGGTCGTGCCACCATCGCTGATCGACGCGGCGCGCGCGCGAATGGGCAATCTGTTCCTGACCCCGCCGTCGCTGGCGCAGCATGCCGGGCTCGTCGCGTTCGATTGCCGCGACGAGCTTGAAGGCCATGTCAGTACCTATGCGCGCAACCGTGCGCTGTTGCTGGCGGCTCTACCCGCGCTCGGCCTGAAGCGGATCGCGCCGCCCGATGGCGCTTTCTACATCTGGGCCGATATCGGGCATCTGACCGACGACAGCATGGCTTTCTGCATGAAGCTGCTGGTGGATACCGGCGTGGCGACGGCACCGGGGATCGATTTCGATCCGGTCGACGGGCATCGCTTCATGCGGTTCAGCTTTGCCGTGTCGACCGACCGGATCGAGGAGGCGCTGCGCCGGATCGAGCCCTGGTTTGCCGGGCAGCTATTTCGGTGACGCCGCGCCGTTCAGGGGATCAGGATCCCGGGCTCGGCAAGGGCGTGATCCCCGACCAGGACCCAGTCGCGCGACCGCAGGCCCTTGTGGAGCGGCACGCCGCCATAGGTGAGCTGAGCGCTCACTGAGCCGTCGGTCTTGCCGATCCTGATAATATGGCCGCGCCGAATGCTGAGCTGCGCGGCGCGCATCCGGGCGGCGACGACCAGCGTGAACTTCATGGTCACATTGCCGACGCCGGCGATGTCGATCACTGCCTGGGGGTGCAATTCGGCCGACACTTCATGCTCGCCGAGGAACAGGGTGGCCGTTGCGTCAGCGGGAAGGCCGGCGTCGGGCGTGCGATAGCGATGGATCTCGCGCGCCCTGGCCCAGGCGTAAGCGACCACGGGCAGGACCTTGAAGTCGAGCGCATCGGCCACCGCGGCGGTGACGCGCTCGGCGATCGGCCCGTTCAGCGCAGCGGGAAGATGGGCCTCGCGCAGCGTCGTATCGTCATGCAACAGCTTGCCGACTGCCTTGTCCATCGCCTTCATGTCGTCGGGCAGCAGCTCGCGTACCGTCAGGTCAGCCGGATCAGCCATAGGTCACTCCCAGGATCGGCACCGCGCCGAGCGGCCCAGCCTTGCCCGCCTCGCACCGGATGCTCAGCGTCAGCACCGGCCCGGCAAAAGCGATCGGCCCGGTCGCCAGGCTGGGCTCCGGTCCAGGATCGGCGGTTACCGACAGCCGCTCAAGCCAGCGCGCGCGGCGCCGCCGCCTGACCGTCGTCACGCTGCCGACAATAAGCGACAGCAGGAGCAAGGCGCCGCCACCGAGCGGCCATGGGGTGAGCAGGACTTGCCACCATGGAGGCGGCGGCCCGACGGGCGTTGTCGAAAACTGCGCGGACGGTGTCGGGGTTGGGGTCGGGGTGGGTCTCGGCGTTGGCGTTGGCGTTGGCGCCGGCGGCGCCACGCTGACTATCGCGACATTGTTCGTCCGGTCGGGATCTGGCTCGAGGGCGCGGACGCGCGCCGTGAAGCCGAACCCGCCCCCGGATGCGATCCTGAGACCGACCTCGACGCTCCGGCTCGCGCCCGGTGCGATCGTCGGAAGATAGCAGGGCAGTGCGTCGCAGGCCCCGCTGACATGATCGACACTGACATTTGCCGTGTCGGGCGTCAGGCTCAGCTGAGCGCGGTTCCCCTCGGACGGCCCGGCATTCGCGATCGCCAGCGTATAGGTGACCAGCTCGCTCGGCCTGGGCATGCCCTTCGCTCCAACGCTGGCGGTGATCGAGAGATCGGCGGCCCTGGGCTCCTGCGCGGGCGGTTCCTGTGCACGCGCAGCGCCCGGCGACACAACGCCGCCCGCAAGTGCGCCCAGCCAAAGGGCAACCCAAAGAGTGCCGCTTGCCATGCGCCGGCGTACCACAGATCGCCGGCGATATCACCGGGTGGGGAGCGGGGCGGCGCGACACCATCGGCGCCGATATGCCCCACCTTCCCCGGCAGGGATCGACTTGCAACCCGACCCGCCCCGCTCTAATTTCACCCCATCAGGCCGCTGACACCGGTCCTCCGACCGGATGTGCCCAATGAACGCCTCTCTGACCGCAACGCCAGCCCGCCTTGCCCTCAGGGACGTTCATCATGTCAGCCATCACCCTCTCCAATCTCGCCTGGTCAACGCCTGACGACCGCATTGTCTTTGCCGATCTCCACCTGAGCTTCGGCGCCGAGCGCGCCGGGCTTGTCGGCCGCAACGGCGTTGGCAAGACAACGCTGCTCAGGCTGATTGCCGGCGCACTGCCGGTCCAGACCGGGAAAATCACCGTCACCGGCACGATCGGGGTGTTGCGCCAGACCGTGCAGCTAAAAGCGGACGAGACAGTCGCCGACCTGTTCGGGGCGCGCGACGCGCTGGCCCTGCTGCGGCGCGCCGAGCAAGGCGCCGCTGGCATCGAGGAGCTGGGCGAGGCCGACTGGACGCTCGAGGATCGCATTGCCGCTGCGCTGGGCCGGGTCGGGCTGGACGCGACTGCCGACACGCCGCTGTCAGCGCTTTCGGGCGGACAGCGCACGCGGGCGAGCCTGGCCGGAGTGGTTTTCACCGAACCGGATTTCCTGCTGCTCGACGAGCCGACCAACAATCTCGACCGGGCCGGGCGCGACGCGGTTATCGCGCTGCTCGCCGGATGGCGGGCGGGCGCGATCGTCGTCAGCCATGACCGCGACCTGCTCGAGACGATGGATGCGATCGTCGAGATGACGACGCTCGGCGCAACCCGCTATGGCGGCAATTGGAGCCGGTACCGCGAGCGCAAGGCGCTCGAGCTCGCCGCGGCGGAGCGCGACCTGGCTGAGGCCGAGCGGCAGGTCGCCGAGGTCGCGCGCGGTGCGCAGGAGACGGCGGAGCGGAAGGCGCGCAAGGACGGCGCGGGCAAGCGCAAGGGTGCGAAGGGGGATATGCCGCGCATCCTGATCGGCGCACGCAAGGACCGCGCCGAGGACACGGGCGGCGAGAACCGGCGGCTGGCCGAACGCCGCGGCGCCCAGGTGGCCGAGGCAGCTGCGGCGGCACGGGCCCGAGTGGAGACAGTGAAGCCCTTCTCGGTGGCGCTTGCGCCGACCGGCCTTCCAGCCAACCGGACCGTGCTCGAGATTCACGACGTGACCGCCGGCCATGTGCCGGGCAGGCCCATCCTGAGCGACCTGTCGCTGGCGATCAGCGGACCCGAGCGGGTGGCCGTCACCGGGCCGAACGGCTCGGGCAAGACGACATTGCTTGCGCTCGTCACGGGGCAGCTAAAGCCCTGGACCGGAGCCGTCCGGGTTGCCGCCGATATTGCGATGCTCGATCAGCGGGTGAGCCTGCTCGATCCAACGGCCTCGATCCGCGACAATTTCGTGCGGCTCAACGGCGAGCGGGACGAGAATGCATGCCGGGCGGCGCTCGCCCGCTTCATGTTCAGGGCAGATGCAGCGCTCCAGATCGTTTCCACGCTGAGCGGCGGGCAGATACTGCGCGCGGGGCTCGCCTGCGTGCTTGGCGGGCGAAAGCCGCCTTCCCTGCTGATCCTCGACGAACCCACCAATCATCTCGATATCGACTCGATCGAGGCAGTCGAGGCGGGGTTGCGCGCCTATGACGGTGCGCTGCTCGTGGTGAGCCATGACGAGGCGTTCCTGGAGGCGATCGGGATCGCGCGGCGCGTGAGGCTCACCCTGCCTGGCCCGCACTCCTAACTGCGCTGTTGCAGCGCCCTTTCCCAGGCGAGCGCGTCCCTGACGATCATGTCGAGATCGTCGCGCGCGGGCTTCCAGTCGAGCGTGGCCAGGATCGCGCGATTGTCGGCGACCAGCGCGCCAGCGTCGCCCGGGCGGCGACCCTGGACGACCCGCTCGAGCTTCATGTTGGTGACCCGGTCGACCGCATCGAGCACTTCGAGCACCGAGAAGCCGCGGCCATAGCCGGCGTTGAGGACATGGCTGCGCGCCGGCTGGGCGACCAGCAGGTCGAGCGCCGCGACATGTGCCGCCGCCAGATCGCTGACATGGATATAGTCGCGCACCCCGGTGCCGTCGGGCGTGTCATAGTCAGTGCCGAACACCCCGACCGTCTCGCGCTTGCCGGTGGCCGCCTCGACCGCGATCTTGATGAGATGGGTCGCCCCTGCGGTCGACTGGCCGGTGCGACCCTCAGGATCAGCGCCGGCGACATTGAAATAGCGCAGCGCGCAATAGTTGATCGGGTGGGCGGCAGCCACGTCGCGCAGCATTATCTCGGTCATCAGCTTCGAGGTGCCATAGGGGTTGATCGGCACGGTCGGGTCCCCCTCGGAGACCGGTACTTTTTCGGGCGTGCCATAAGTCGCCGCAGTCGAGGAGAAGATGAAGTGCCGCACGCCGCACACCACTGCGCTTTCGAGCAGGGCACGGCTCGCAACGGTATTGTTGCGGTAGTATTTGAGCGGATCGGTGACTGATTCCGGCACGATGATCGAGCCGGCGAAATGCATGATCGCGCGGACGTCGTGATCGCGAAGCGCCGCCCGAACCAGGCCGTCATCCTCGATATTGCCCTGGATCAGCGTCGCACGGCGGTCGACCGCCCAGGCGAAGCCGGTGGTGAGGTTGTCGATCACCACGACCCGATGGCCGGCATCGAGCAGCGCCAGCACCGCGTGGCTGCCGATATAGCCAGCCCCGCCCGTCACCAGCACCGCACCGTCAAGCATCGTCATTCCCCGTCAGGCACCACCGGCCGGTGCCCCCCGGCCTTAGCTGCGCGATCGGTCGGCTGTCGATGCCGCGATAACGCCGATGCGAGGAAAAAGGTCGATGCCGGTCGGCGGGGGCCGTCGTTTCAGCAGCGCGCCAGGAACTCCTCGAGCGCATCCAGCGCTGAATCGGTCAGATGGAGATAGGACCGGCGGCCATCATGCGGATCGGCCTCGCGGATGATCAGGCCGTGCTCGATGAGCAGCTTCACCCAGCGCAGCCCGGTCGACATCGGCTTGCCGGATCCGATCGCAGCGCTCGTCACCGAGACGCGCTTGCCGCTCGCCTGGGCAATGTAGAGATCGAGCATGAGATCCCAGCCGGGATCGCCGAACAATTCCGCGCCGAGGATCTCGTCTCGCAGGCGACGCTGCGCCTGGATGTGGCGCGCCTTTTCCAGCGGAGCGTTATCGAGCAACAGCTCGACACGATTCCGTGGAATCGCAAAATCATGTGCCAGCATTTCCGTCCCCCGAGCCTTAGCGACTGAGAGGCGAACCATAACCAGCGCGGTGGTGATTCACGTGATCCCAAAAGCGGAACACCGTGTTCCACCCCTCTTTGTGCCGTGATCCCGGCCCTGTTCCACCCGAAACTCGGCCTGTTTGGCTGTTTTCCGGGCGATTTCGCTCGCCAAGCCGTGCCCGATCGCTAACAGTGGAACACGATAGCGAAGCGTGGAACACCCGGGGGCAAGGTGACGGAGCGCAAAATCCAGATCGTGATCGTTGGCGGCGGTGCAGGCGGGCTCGAACTCGCCCGGCGGCTCGGCGCGAAATATGGGCGCAAGCGCCACGATATCATCCTGGTCGAACGCAACCGGACGCATATCTGGAAGCCCCTGCTCCATGAGGTCGCCGCCGGTTCGCTCGACGCCAATCTCGACGAAGTCGGCTATCGCAGCCATTGCCACCGCTGGGGCTATCGCTTCTTCCTTGGAACACTCGAAGGGATCGATCGGGAACAGCGCGAGATCGTCATCGCCCCCTTGCTCGACGAGGACGGCAGCGAACTGATCGAACGGCACCGGATCCGCTATGACTGGCTGGTCATCGCGGTCGGCTCAATAACCAATGATTTCGGCACGCCCGGCGCCCGCGAGCACTGCATGGTGCTCGATGACCGGGCGCAGGCCGACCGGTTCCGCAACCGGCTGCTCAACCATTGCCTGCGCGTGTCTCATACGATGAGTGTCGACCCGACGTCCGACGAGCATGTCCGAATCGCGGTGGTCGGCGGCGGCGCGACGGGGGTCGAGCTCACCGCCGAATTGTTCAACTCGGCGGCGGCATTGCGCTATTACGGGCTCGAGACCTTCGACGAGAGCCGCCTGCAGGTGACGCTGATCGAGGCCGGGCCCCGCATCCTGCCCGCGCTGCCGGAAAAGCTCGCCCAGGCGGCGCAGGATGAGCTCGAGGCGCTCGGCGTGCGGGTGCTGACCGGCACCCGCGTCACCGAGGTGACTGCCGACGCCATCATCACCGGTGGGGGCGAGCGGATCGCGAGCGAACTGCGCGTCTGGGCGGCGGGCGTGCGGGGCGCCCCGATCCTCGATCATATCGGCGGGCTCGAAACCAACGCCAATTGCCAGCTTCTCGTCAGGCCGACGCTGCAGACGACTTTGGACGACCGCATCTTCGCGTTGGGCGATTGCTGTTCCTGCATCGACCCGAACACGGAACGCCCTGTTCCACCGCGGGCTCAGGCGGCGCACCAGATGGCAAGCGCGGTGTTCCACAACCTGATCCACGTGATGCACGGGCGGCCGCTGGCGCCCTTCGTGTATCACGACCATGGATCTTTGGTGTCGATCAGCCGCTTCTCGACCGTGGGCAGCCTGATGGGCAATCTGGTCGGCGGACGGATGGCGATCGAGGGGCGGCTGGCGCGCTTCGTCTATGTCTCGCTCTACCGGATGCACCTGATCGCGATCCATGGCTGGCTGCGCGGACTCGGGCTGATCGTGATCGGGCGGGTGAACACGATCATCAGGCCGCGGCTGAAGCTGCACTGAGCCGGAAGGCCGATCGTCAGCCGCTCCGGCGCTCGAACACTGCCGCCAGCCCCTGGCCGCCGCCGATGCACATCGTCTCGATGCCGTAGCGCGCGCCGCGCCGGTCCATCTCGCGCAGCAAGGTGGCCAGGATCCGCCCGCCGGTCGCCCCGACCGGATGGCCGAGCGAGATGCCCGAGCCATGGACGTTCATCCGTTCGAAATCGGCCGCAGCGAACTTCCATTCGCGCGTGCAGGCAAGCACCTGCGCGGCAAAGGCTTCGTTGAGCTCGATCAGGTCGATATCGGCGAGGGTCAGCCCAGCCCGGTCGAGCGCCTTCGCGACCGAGGGTACCGGGCCGATCCCCATCGTTTTCGGCGGAACGCCGGCGACCGCCCAGGACACCAGCCGCGCAAAGGGCCTGAGCCCGAGCGCCGCCGCCCTTTCGGCCGTCGTCACGATCGCGACCGATGCGCCGTCATTCTGGCCGCTGGCATTGCCCGCGGTCACCGTCGCCTCGCTGTCCTTCGCGCCGAGCAGGGGCTTGAGCGACGCAAGCGATTCAGCGGTGACGCCGCGGCGGGGGTGCTCGTCGCTGGAGACAAGGACTTCCTCCTTGCGCATCCTGACGGTGACCGGCACGATTTCCTCGGCGAACACGCCGCTATCCTGCGCCGCGACAGCGCGACGATGCGATTCGGCGGCATAGGCATCCTGCTCGGCACGCGGCACGGCATAGTCGCGGCGCAGATTCTCCGCGGTTTCGATCATGCCCCCGGGCACCGGATACTTCAGGCCACCGGCCGAAATCCGGCCCTTCACCAGCGAATCGTCGAACTTCATCCCGTCGGCGCTCACGCCCCAGCGCAGGCCGGTCGAATAGAAGGGCGCATTGCTCATCGATTCGGCGCCACCGGCGAGCACCAGCTCCGACCCGCCGGTCGCAACCTGCATCACCGCATAGATCACCGCCTGCAGGCCAGAGCCGCAGCGCCGGTCGATCTGGACACCGCCCGTCTCGATCGGCAGCCCGGCGTCGAGCGCCACGACACGCCCCAGGGCAGGTGCGTCCATCGTCGGGTAGCATTGCGCGAACAACACATCTTCGACCGCCTCGGGCGGCAGGCCGGTGCGATCGAGCAGCCCGCGCACCACGATCGCGCCGAGTTGCTGAGCGCTCATCGGCTTGAATACCCCGCCGAAACGCCCGACCGGCGTTCTGAGCGGCTCGCAGATCACGACATCGCGCACGCTTGTTCTCCCTTGAAATCGATCGTGCCGGTCATCGCCAGCCGGCCGGCCGCGTCAGTGGTCCAGACCTCGGCGGCGGCCCCCGCCCGCCTGAGATTGAGCGAGAAGGGTGCTGTGTCAAACAATGGCTGGCGGGCGCGGAAGGAAAAGCGTTTCACGATTGCGCCCGGTGTCTCGCGCAGGAAATGATCGACCAGCAGGGTCGCGGCGTAGGGGCCGTGGACGACGAGGCCGGGATAGCCCTCGGCGTTTCGCGCGTAATCTCGGTCGTAATGGATTCGGTGCCCGTTGAAGGTCAGCGCCGAGTAGCGGAACAGCGCCACGGGATCAGGCGTAACGATGCGGGTGGCATCGGCGACCGGCACCTCGACTGCGCGCGCAGGCGCGTCACCCGGACCGCGATAGACCAGGTCCTGCCGCTCCTCGATGGCAAGCGCGCCGTCGCAGAAGATGTCGTGGCGCAGCGTGACGAACACGAGTGGGCCGCTCGACCCGGTCCTGGCGGTGACGTCGGCAATCCTGGATCGCCGTTCGATCGCTGCGCCGATCGGAACATGCGTGTGGAACACGACTTCCCCCGACGCCCACATGCGCCGCGGCAGCGGCACCGGCGGCAGGAAATCGCCGCGCTTCGGATGGCCGTCGACATCGATCGCGGACTGGCGCGCATGCGGCAGAAAATAAAGCCAATGGCCGAGCGGCGGCACCTCGCCCTCGATCCAGGGGGGCGTTTCATGGTCGAGCAGGGCAGCAAGCCCGGCGAGCGGCACCGGCGAGGCGCAGTCGCCCGCGCGCTCCTCGCGCCCGATCCATTGCTTCAGGTGCTCGATATCCACACACGTCTTATGCAGGGTCGCGTCGCGCCTGTCCTGGTCGCGGTGAAAATTTCCCGTTGCCAAGGGCGCGCGCCAACGGCACGCGCCCTTGGCGGACGGTATCAGGCTTTGAAGAAAGCCAGCAGTTCGGCGTTGACGATATCGGCATGGGTCGACGGCATGCCGTGCGGGAAGTCCTTGTAGACCTTGAGCGTACCGTTCTTCAGCAGCTTGGCGGCCAGCGGGCCTGAATCGGCGAAGGGCACGATCTGGTCGTCCTCGCTGTGCATCACAAGCACCGGCACATCGATTGCCTTGAGGTCCTCGGTAAGATCAGTCTCGGAAAAGACCTTGATGCACTCATAATGCGCCAGCGTGCCGCCCATCATTCCCTGGCGCCACCAATTGTCGATCAGTCCCGGATAGACCTTCGCGCCCGGCCGGTTGAAGCCGTAGAAGGGCCCTTCGGGAACATCGCGGTAGAATTGCGCGCGGTTCGCCATGGCGGCGCGGAAGCCGTCGAACACCTCGATCGGCGTGCCGCCCGGGTTGCTCTCCGACTTGACCATCACCGGCGGGATCGCGCTGATCAGCGCTGCCTTGGCGACCCGGCCATTGCCGTGCTGCGCGACATAGCGGGCCACCTCGCCGCCGCCGGTCGAATGGCCGACATGGATCGCGTCGGTCAGGCCGAGATGCGTGACAAGCTCGGCTGCGTCGGCGGCATAGGTATCCATGTCGTTGCCCTGCCAGGTCTGGGTCGAGCGGCCGTGGCCGCGCCGGTCATGCGCAATCACGCGGTAGCCCTGGGCAAGGAAGAACAGCATCTGGCTGTCCCAGTCGTCGGCGCTCAGCGGCCAGCCATGGTGGAACATGATCGGCTGGCCTTTGCCCCAGTCCTTGTAGAAGATCTCGGTTCCGTCACTGGTCGTGATGAAAGCCATCGCTGTACTCCCTTGGCTGAAATGCGGTTGAGGACCGGTTCAAGCATCCAAATCAGCGGCAGGAGGCCATGACGGCTTCACTGCGGCCGCATCCTGTCGACCTGCCCGCCGAATCTCTCGATGCGCCGGCCACACTATCCGACGTGCATCCACGCGGCCAAGGATGGAAACGACAAATTTCTCGCCCTAGCGGCGAGCGGGTCTTCATACCCGATAGAAATCGTCTTCGCCGTCGACGAGATACAGGGCCGTCAAAACGACTTGGGCAGGCCCAGGACATGGGTGGCGACATGGCTCAGGATCAGATTGGTCGAGATCGGCGCCACCTGGTAGAGCCGTGTCTCGCGAAACTTGCGCTCGATGTCATATTCCTCGGCGAAGCCGAAGCCGCCATGCGTCTGGACGCACATGTCGGCGGCATACCAGCTCGCTTCGGAGGCAAGCAGCTTGGCCATATTGGCTTCGGTGCCGCAGGGCTGGTCGGCATCGAACAGGGCGGCCGCCTTGTCGACCATCAGCGCGGCGGCCGAGAGCTGCGCATAGGCGCGGGCGATGGGGAACTGGACGCCCTGATTCTCCCCGATCGCGCGCCCGAAAACGCTACGCTCCTTCGCATAGGCCGACGCGCGATCGATGAAGAAACGCCCGTCACCGATGCACTCCGACGCGATCAGGATGCGTTCGGCGTTCATCCCCGACAGGATGTAGCGGAACCCCTGCCCTTCCTCGCCGATCAGATTTGCCGCGGGCACCACGAGATCGTCGAAGAACAATTCGGTCGTCGCGTGATTGATCATGGTGCGGATCGGGCGAATAGTCAGCCCGTTGCCGATCGCGGCGCGCATATCGACCAGCAGCACGCTCATCCCGTCCGAGGGCTTGGCGCACTCCTCGCGCGGCGTGGTGCGGCAGAGCAGGACCATCAGGTCGGAATGCTCGGCGCGGCTGATCCAGATCTTCTGGCCGTTGACGACATAGCTGTCGCCCTCGCGGCGCGCGACGGTGCTGATCCGGGTGGTGTCGGTGCCGGCGGTCGGTTCAGTCACGCCGAACGCCTGAAGCCGCAGATCGCCCCGCGCGATCGCGGGCAGATAAGCCAGTTTCTGCTCGGCCGAGCCGTGCTTGAGGATCGTCCCCATCGTGTACATCTGGGCATGGCAGGCGCCGCCATTGCAGCCCGAGCGGTGGATTTCCTCAAGGATGGCCGTCGCGGCGCCGAGCCCGAGGCCCGAGCCCCCATAGTCCTCCGGGATCAGCACCGACAGGAAGCCTTCGCGAGTCAGCGCCGCCACGAAGTCGCTCGGATAGGCGCGCGCGCGGTCGAGCCCCTGCCAATATTCCCCGGGAAAATCAGCGCACAACCGGCGCACTGCTTCCCGAATCTCCGGATGGCTGAGCTGGGCGTCGGTGACCATGATGTTCACTGTCCGATTGGGATTGCTCAGCCGATTAGGGCGCGAACGAGCCATGCGTCAAAGGCCAATGCCGTCAAAGACTGCCCCGTCCGAGAAGCCGGATTGAACGTGGTGCCCGGTTGCGGCTATGCTGCGATGCAGCAAGGGGCTTTGGGTTTTGCGGATCGCGATCGTTGATGAAAGTCCCGCCCGCGCGGCGGTGATCGAGGAAGGCCTGCGGGACGCGGGCCTGCTCGACGTGCTGTTGTTCGTCGATCGCAAGGGAATCGCGGCGCGGCTCGAGGCCTTTTCGCCCGATGTCGTCCTGATCAATCTCGCCAATCCCCATCGCGACGAACTCGAGGAGCTGTTCACCCTCTCGCGGGCGATGGCGCGGCCGGTGGCGATGTTCGTCGATCAGAGCGACAGCGCGGGAATCGAGGCGGCGATCGATGCCGGCGTCTCGGCCTATGTGGTCGACGGACTCAAGAAGGAACGGATCAAGCCGATCCTCGAGCTCGCGATCAGGCGCTTCAATGCCTTTTCCCGGCTCCGCACCGAACTCGACGAAGCGCGGGGCGCACTCGCGGAGCGCAAGACCATCGACCAGGCGAAGATGCTGTTGATGAAGCGTCGCGGCATCGACGAACCTGCCGCCTATGCGGCGCTGCGCAAGGCGGCGATGGATAGCGGCCGCCGGATCGGCGATGTCGCCGACGCGATCGTGACGGCGGACCGACTGATGGGGGAGCTATGAGCAACACGCCGTTCCGGATCGGGTTCCTGCCGCTGGTCGACGCAGCGCTGCCGATCCTCGCGCGCGAGTTTGGTTTCGCCGAGGCCGAGGGGATCGACCTCACGCTGGTCCGCGACATGAGCTGGGCAACCGTCAATGATCGCCTGCTCTACGGCCATAGCGATGCGGCGCATTTGCTGGCACCGCTGGCGATCGCGACCACGCTCGGGCTGGGCCGCCCGGCAATGTCGCTGTCGGTGCCGTTCGTGCTTGGGCTGAACGGCAATGCCATCACGCTCCGCCCCGATCTGGCGGCGGAGGTGACCGTGCTCGGCGGCCCCGGCGACGTGACGGTGATCGGCGCCCGGCTGGCTGAGGCCGCCGAGCGCGCGCGTGCCGCCGGAAAGTCGCTGCGATTCGGCGTGGTCCATCGCTATTCGAGCCATGATTATATGCTGCGCTACTGGCTGATGGGCAGCGGCATCGACCCGGACCACGATGTCGAGATCGTGACGGTCGCGCCGCCCTTCGCCGCCGATGCGCTGGCCGAAGGCGAGGTCGACGGCATCTGTGTCGGCGAGCCGTGGAACAGCGTCGCGGTCGATCGCGGCGTCGGCGCGATCGTCGCCGTCACGTCGCAGATCTGGCTGCGCGGCGTCGAGAAGGTACTCGCGATGCGGACCGAACGGATGGAGGATGATCGCGACACCACCCATGGCCTGATCCGCGCCCTCTACAATGCCGGCAAGGCGTTCGTCGATCCGGGGCGGATCGACGAGATCGCCACGATCCTGGCGCGGCCTGAGTATCTCGACGGATCGGCCGAGCTGATCCGCCACGCCATCTCCGACCGGATCGTGTTCGCGCGCGGGGCGGAACCGGTCCACGTCCCCGATTTCATGTTCCAGCACCGCGAGGCGGCGAACTTCCCCTGGGTCAGCCAGGCGGCATGGCTCTACGCGCAGATGTGCCTGGCGGGCCATGTCCGCCGCGACGAGGCAAGCTACCAGGCGGCGCAAAGGGTGTTCAGGCCGGACGTCTATCGCGCCGCGCTGCGGCCGCTCGGCGTGCCGTTGCCGGGTGCCAGCTCAAAGCTGGAAGGCGGTATCAGCGACGGGCTCGGCGTCGGCACGACGCAGGGCCGGCTGATCCTGGGCGCTGACCGTTTTTTCGATGCCCGCAGCTTCGATCCCGATGCGCTCGACGCCTATCTGGCGGGGTTCGCGCGGGACTGATTTTTTCGCTGCACTGCAAAAAAGAACTTGCGCGGCCGGCGAATCGCAGGCATTTTCACTGCACCGCTGATTGGCTGCAACGACGTAGCCACCGGTACCACCGAAATTTGGCAAAGTCGCCGCCGCGCTCCGCTTCATAGCGGGCGTCGCGGCGGCTTTTTTGCGTTTGCTCGAAGGGGATCGAGACGATGACGCAGGTTCAAATGACGCTCGATGCGACGGCGCCGGGAATGCGCCCCGCCACCACCAGAATCGCTTCAGACACATCCGGCTTCTGGCAGGCCGGCCACCGCCCGACGCTGATCGCCGCCTTTCTCTATTTCGACCTGGCCTTCATGGTCTGGGTCCTGCTTGGCCCACTCGCACCGATCATCTCCAAGGATCTGGCGCTGACCCCAGCCGAAAAGGGCTTCATGGTCGCCGTTCCGACACTCGCCGGCGCGATCCTGCGGATCGTCAACGGGCTACTGGTCGACCGGATCGGGCCCAAGACGACCGGGGCGATCAGTCAGCTGATCGTCGTCGCCGGACTCGCCGCAGCATGGTTCTTCGGCGTGCACAGCTATCAGGGCACGCTGGCGGTCGGCGTCGTGCTCGGCTTTGCCGGGGCGAGCTTCGCGGTCGCGCTGCCGCTTGCCTCGCGCTGGTATCCGCCCGAGCATCAGGGCAAGGCAATGGGGATTGCCGGCATGGGCAATTCGGGCACCGTGCTCGCCGCCCTGTTCGCGCCGTTGCTCGCCAAGGCGTTCGGCTGGAACGCAGTGCTCGGCCTTGCCGTGATCCCGCTCACCATCGTCTTCGTCCTCTATATGGCGATGGCGAAGGACTCGCCCAACCGGCCGGCGCCGAAATCCTTCGCTGCCTATCTGTCGGTCCTGAAGCACCAAGATGCCTGGTGGTTCATGCTCTTCTATGGCGTCACCTTCGGCGGCTTCGTCGGCCTGTCGTCGAGCCTGTCGATCTATTTTACCGACAGCTTCGGCCTGACCCCGGTGATCGCCGGCTATTGCACCGCCGCCTGCGTTTTCGCCGGATCGCTCGTCCGCCCGGTCGGCGGCGCGGTCGCCGACAGGATCGGCGGGATCAAGGCGCTGACCGTCGTCTATCTCCTCGCTGCCGCGACCCTCGTGGCGATCAGCGTCGGGCCCAGGTCGCTCGCGATCGCGCTGCCGCTCTTCGTGCTGGTGATGGGGACGTTGGGCTTCGGCAACGGGGCGGTGTTCCAGCTGGTGCCGCAGCGGTTTCACGCGGAGATCGGGATCATGACCGGGCTGGTCGGCTTCGGCGGCGGTGTAGGCGGCTTCTATCTCGCCTCGTCGCTGGGGCTGGCCAAGCAGCTCACGGGCACGCCCCAGGCCGGTTTCCTGATCTTCGCAGCGCTGGCGATCATCGCCCTCGCAGGCCTGACCATCGTGAAGAACCGCTGGCGCGCCACCTGGGGCGCGGCCAACGGGGCGCGGATCTGATGCGCGCGCTCCCGTTCCTCGCTCTGGCGGGGCTGGTCTCGACGCCAGCCCTTGCCGACCCCATCGCCCTGAAGCCGATCGTCGATGTCCGCCTGCGCTACGAACATGTCGAGCAGGCACCACTGACCAGGGACGCCGATGCATTGACTGCCCGGATCCGCAGCGGCTTCGAGGCGAAAACCGGGGATTTCGCCTTCCTCGCCGAGTCCGAGGCGACGCTGGCGATGTCGCCGGCCTATAATAGCGGGCTCAACGGCAAGGTGGATCGCCCGCTCGTCTCGGATCCGCAGAACATCGAGCTCAACCGGCTTCAGCTCCAGTATCACGGGCCCGACAAGACGATCGTCACGGTCGGTCGGCAGCGTATCAACCTCGATGACCAGCGCTTCGTCGGTGCTGTCGGGTGGCGCGACAACGAGCAGACATTCGACGCGGTCCGCTTCGAATGGTCGGGGGTCAGGAATCTCAAGGCCGACCTGACCTATGCCAATAATGTCCGCACGATCTGGGGGATCGACGGGGGCAACAGCTTCGGAGCTGCGCGTCTGTCGGAGATTGGCGGCGACAATGTGTTCGCGAACCTTGGCTTTACGACCAGGATCGGCACGCTGACCGGCTTCGCCTATCTGGTCGATCAGGACCAGAAACAGGTCTTCGTGAACAGCAGCCAGACCTATGGCGGCCGTTTCGCCGGCGCCTGGCCGCTCAGCACGCTGGTGAAGCTGACGTACGCCGCAAGCTTCGCGTCGCAGAGCAATTATCATCGCAACCCGAACGTCTATCATGCCAATTACTATCTCGGCGAAGCAGGCGTCGCGGTGAAGGCCCTGACGCTGACCGGCGGTTACGAAGTGCTCGGCGCCGACAAGGGTGTCGCGGTGACGAGTTTCCAGACCCCGCTCGCCACGCTGCACAAGTTCAACGGCTGGGCCGACAAGTTCCTGGTGACGCCGCCCAACGGCCTGCGCGATCTCTATGGCACGATCGGCTATGGGTGGAAGAAGAAGGCCGGGCTCGACGCGATCGGCCTGACGGCGAGCTATCATCGCTTCGACAGCGATCGGCTCGGCCTTCACTACGGCAACGAAATCGACGCGCAGGCGAGCTTCAAGAAGGGCAAATATACCGCGCTCGTGAAGTACGCCGATTACGACGCTGACACGTTCGCGACCGACACCAGGAAATTCTGGGTCTCACTCGAATGGGCGATCTGACAATGTCCGATATCAAACCGCATCTCGTCGTGATCGGGAACGGCATGGCCGGATGCCGTGCCGTCGAGGAAATCCTCGCCCGCGACGCCACCCGCTATCGCATCACGATCTTCGGTGCCGAGCCGCGGGTGAACTATAACCGCATCATGCTCTCGCCACTGCTGGCGGGCGACAAGTCGTTCGACGACATCGTGATCAACGACCTCGCCTGGTATGCCGATAACGGGATCGATCTTGTCGCCGGCGATCCCGTCGTCGCGATCGACCGCCAGATCCAGACGGTCACCGCGCGGTCGGGGCGGGTCGAGAGCTACGACAAGCTCCTGCTCGCGACCGGATCCGATCCGTTCATCATCCCGGTGCCGGGCCACGACCTGCAGGGCGTGGTGACGTTCCGCGACATGGACGATGTCGGCACCATGCTGCGCGCCGCCGATCAGGGCGGCGACGCGATCGTGATCGGCGGCGGGCTGCTTGGTCTCGAGGCCGCGCATGGCCTGTCGCTCAGGGGCATGAAGGTCACGGTGCTGCACATCATGCCGACCCTGATGGAGCGTCAGCTCGACGAGGCGGCGGCCTGGCTGCTCAAGGAAGCGCTCGAAGGGCGCGGCCAGACGATCCTGACCGGTGCCGACACCGCGGAGATCTACGGCCAGGGCAAGGTCGAGGGCGTCCGGCTCAAGGACGGGCGCGACATCCCTGCCTCGCTGGTGGTGATGGCGGTCGGCATCCGCCCCAATGTGAAGCTGGCGCGTGCCGCCGGCCTCGCGATCGGACGAGGCATTCATGTCGACGATCACCTCGTGACCTCCGATGCGAATATCCTCGCGGTCGGCGAATGCGTCGAGCATGAGGGTCAGGTTTACGGCCTCGTCGCGCCGCTCTGGGAGATGTGCCGCAGCCTTGCCGACGGGCTGGTCGCGACACCTTCGGGCTATCGCGGTTCGGTCACCTCGACCAAGTTGAAGGTCTCCGGCATCGACGTCTTCTCGGCGGGCGATTTCTCGGGCGGCGAAGGCTGCGAGGACATCGTGATGCGCGATGCAGCGCGCGGCGTGTACAAGCGCGTCGTCGTGAAGGACGGGCTGGTGGTCGGCGCGGTGCTGTACGGCGATACCCAGGACGGCAACTGGTATTTCGACCTGCTGAAGAACCAGCAGGATGTCGCCGATATCCGCGATGCGCTGATCTTCGGCCAGGCCTTCGCATCGGGAGGAGGAGCCGACGCAAACCCTAACGCCGCCGTTGCTGCGCTCTCCGCCGAGGCGGAAATCTGCGGCTGCAACGGCGTCTCCAAGGGCAAGATCGTCTCGGCGATCGAGGGCGGCGCCTGCACGCTCGACGCGGTGCGGGCCTGCACCAAGGCATCGGCGTCGTGCGGCTCGTGCACCGGGCTGGTCGAGGGGTTGCTCGCGATCACGCTCGGCGATGCGTTCGAGGGCGAGCGCACCGCGCCGACCGTCTGCAAATGCACCAGCTTCACGCATGAGGATGTGCGCCGGCTGATCCTCGAGAAACAGCTCAAGGCGATCCCGCAGGTGATGCAGGAACTGCACTGGACGACTCCTGATGGCTGCTCATCCTGCCGCCCGGCGCTCAATTACTATCTGCTCTGCGCCTGGCCGGGCGAGTTCGTCGACGACAACCAGTCGCGCTTCGTCAACGAGCGGATGCACGCCAACATCCAGAAGGACGGCACCTATTCAGTCGTGCCGCGGATGTGGGGCGGGGTCACCAGCCCGAAAGAGCTGCGCGCGATCGCCGATGTCGCGGAGAAATACGCAGCGCGGATGGTGAAGGTGACGGGCGGCCAGCGGCTCGACATCTTCGGGATCAAGAAGGAGGACCTGCCCGCGGTCTGGGCCGATCTCAACGCAGCCGGCATGGTCAGCGGCCATGCCTATGCCAAGGCGCTGCGCACGGTGAAGACCTGTGTCGGCTCCGAATGGTGCCGCTTCGGCACGCAGGATTCCACCGGGCTCGGCATCAGGATCGAGCAGATGACCTGGGGCAGCTTCATGCCGCACAAGTTCAAGATCGCCGTCTCGGGATGCCCGCGAAACTGCGCGGAAGCGACGATCAAGGATATCGGCGTGATCTGCGTCGACAGCGGCTATGAACTGTCCGTCGGCGGCAATGGCGGCATCAAGCTGCGCGGCACCGATTTCCTGTGCAAGGTCGCGACCGAACAGGAAGCGCTCGATTACTCGGCCGCCTTCATCCAGCTCTACCGCGAGGAAGCGCGCTATCTCGATCGCACCGCCCCCTGGGTCGAGCGGGTCGGGATGGACTATATCCGGCAGCGCATCGTCGAGGACGCGGTCGGACGCGAGGCGCTGCGCGCGCGCTTTCTCTATTCGCAGAGCTTCATGCAGGACGATCCCTGGGCGAAGCGCGCCGCCGGCGAAGACTGGAAGCTGCATCAGCATCTCGCTGAAATCCGCCCGGCGCCAGTGCCCGCCGCGCGCAAGCTGGAGGTCGTGTGATGGAACCCGAATGGCTCGATATCGGCACCGTCGATCAGCTCCCGGCGCTCGGCGCACGCACCCTGCCGGTCAAAGGCGGCCGCGAGATCGCGATCTTCCACACGGCGAACGGCGACGTCTATGCGCTGGCCAACCAGTGCCCGCACAAACAGGGGCCACTCAGCCAGGGAATCGTCCACGACACGACCGTGACCTGCCCGCTGCATAACTGGCGCATCTCGCTCGTCACCGGCGAGGCGCTTGGCGAGGACAAGGGCTGCGTGCCGGTGATCCCGGTGAAGATCGACGGCGGGCGGATTCTGATCGGGCGCGCCGCTGCCTTGGCGGGGGTCGCGTGAAACTCCCCTCCCCTTCAGGGGAGGGGTTGGGGGTGGGGGAGTCTCACAGAGATTCCCTTGCTGCACTCCCCCACCCCAACCCCTCCCCTGAAGGGGAGGGGCTTAAGGTAAGAACCACCTGCGCTTATTGCGGGGTCGGCTGCGGCATCGTCGCCACGCCGACGGGCGACCGCACCGCCACCATAGCCGGCGATCCCGACCACCCGGCGAACCGCGGCAAGCTCTGCTCCAAAGGCACTCATCTCGGCGAGACGATAGGCCTCGAGGGCCGTCTGCTTCACCCGATGATCGGTTCCAAACCAACCGACTGGGACACGGCGCTCGACCTCGTCGCCACCCGCTTCGCCGCGACGATCGCCGAATATGGGCCGGACAGCGTCGCCTTCTACGCCTCGGGGCAAATGCTGACCGAGGATTATTACGTCGCCAACAAGCTGATGAAGGGTTTCATCGGCACCGCCAATATCGACACCAACTCACGGCTCTGCATGGCGAGCGCAGTGGCGGCGCATGTCCGCGCGTTCGGCGAGGATATCGTGCCGTGCAGCTATGACGATCTCGATGCTGCCGACCTGATCATCCTGGTCGGATCCAATACCGCCTGGTGCCATCCGGTGATCTGGCAGCGGATCGAGGCAGCGCGGGCGGCGCGCGGGACGAAGCTGGTGGTGATCGACCCGCGCCGCACCGAGACAGCCGATTGCGCCGATCTCCACCTCGCCATCGCGCCCGACAGCGACGTCGCGCTGTTCAACGGCCTGCTCGCCGAGATGCAGGCGACATGGCGACTCGATGGCCTTTACATGGCCAATCACGTCGCGACGCCCGACGATTTCTGGAAGGGGCTGCAAAAGCTCGACGTCGCGCGCCTTTGCGGGATTTCGGCTGAGGATCTGCAGTCCTTCTACGATCTGTTCGCCGACAATCCGCGCACCATCACCCTGTTCAGCCAGGGCGTGAACCAGTCGACCAGCGGCACCGACAAGGCGAACGCGATCATCAACCTCCATCTCGCGACCGGCCGGATCGGCAAGCCCGGCGCCGGGCCGTTCAGCATCACCGGCCAGCCCAATGCGATGGGCGGGCGCGAGGTCGGCGGGCTCGCCTCGATGCTGGCGGCGCATATGGGCTTCAGCGATACCGAGCGCGACCGAGCGCAGCGCTTCTGGCGTTCGCCGACGATCTGCCCCGGGCCCGGCCTCAAGGCAGTCGACATGTTCGAGGCAATGGCAAAGGGCCGGATCAAGGCGGTCTGGATCATGGCCACCAATCCCGCCGTGTCGATGCCCGATGCGCGGATGGCGCGCGTCGCGCTGGCCAATTGCCCGTTCGTCGTCGTGTCCGACTGTATCGGCTCGACCGACACCGGCCTTTACGCCCAGGTGAAGCTGCCTGCGCTCGCCTGGGGCGAGAAGGACGGGACGGTGACCAATTCCGAGCGCCGCGTCTCACGCCAGCGCGCGTTCCTGGCGCCGCCCGCAGAAGCACGTGCCGATTGGTGGGCGATCGCGCAAGTAGCGCGGCGAATGGGTTTCGAGGGGTTCGATTTTGCCGGCCCCGCCGCCATCTTCCGCGAGTTCGCCGCGCAGACCGGCTTCGAGAATGACGGCGCGCGGTTGCTCGACATTTCCGCCCAGGCGGCGATCAGCGATGCCGATTACGCGACGATGATGCCGTTCCAGTGGGGCGGCTCGTCGCCCTTTGCCCGGCGCGGCTTTTCGACGCCCGACGGCAAGGCGCGGCTGGTCGCCGTCCGCCATGCGGCGCGGGAAGACGGCACGCGCGCCTACCCGCTGCGGCTCAATACCGGTCGCTATCGCGACCAGTGGCACACCATGACCCGCACCGGCCTTTCGCCCACCCTGTCGCAGCATCGGCGTGAGCCGCTGGTCGAGGTGCATCCGGACACCGCGCAATCCTATGGTCTCGCCGAGGGTGGCCTCGCACGGGTGATGACCGCGCATGGCAGCAGCATCTTTCGCGTCGCGGTCACCCCCGCACAGCGCCGCCGCGAGCTGTTCGTGCCGATCCACTGGACCGACCAGACCAGCGGCGGCGGCCGCGCCGGGACGCTGCCGGGCGATGACCGCGATCCCGTCTCCGGCCAGCCCGGCTTCAAGAACAGTGCGGCGGGCATCGCCCCTTACAAGCCGGAATGGACCGGTTTCATGATCACGCGCGACCGGCCGGCGGCGCCCGACTGCGCTTACTGGACGGCGATCCGCACCGCTCGCGGCTGGCTGACCGAGGTCGCGGGGCGGGGCGACGCGGCCGGGCTCATTGCCCTGCTCCCGGCCGGCGCACGCGCCGAGATGATCGACACGAGGCGCGGCGTCATCCGGCTGGCAGTGATGCGGGACGGCAGGCTCGAGGCAGCGTTGTTCGTCTCGCGTGGGCCAGGCCTGCCGCCGCGCGACTGGCTGGCCGCGCAATTGGGGGCGAGCGACGCGCCGGTGACTGAAGTGCTGGCCGGCCGGCCGGCAAATCCCGCGCCCGATCGCGGGCCGATCATCTGCGTCTGCTTCGATATCGGTCTCAACACGATCCTCGCCGCGATTGCCGACCGGGCGCTGGTCAGCGTCGAGGCAGTCGGCGCAGCGATCAACGCCGGCACCAATTGCGGATCGTGCCGCCCGGCAATCGCGAAACTGCTTCCCGCCAAGGAGATCGTCCATGTCTGAACTCATCGCCCCCGGCGAGGTGTGGCTGGTCGGCGCCGGCCCCGGCGACCCCGATCTGCTGACGCGCAAGGCCGAGCGCCTGATCCGCGCGGCGAGCGTGATCTTCCACGACGCACTGATCGGCCCCGGCATTCTCGACCTCGTGCCGCGTTCGGCCCGGCTGGTGCCGGTCGGCAAGCGGGCGGGGCGCCATTCGAGCACCCAGGACGAAATCAACGCGCTGCTGGTGGAGGCGGCGCTGGCGGGCGAACGCGTCGTGCGCCTGAAGGGGGGCGACCCGTCAGTCTTCGGCCGCTCGATGGAAGAGATCGACGCGCTCGCGCTGGCCGGCGTGCGGGCGCAGATCTGCCCGGGCATCACCGCCGCCAGCGCGGCCGCGGCGAGCGCCGGCATCTCGCTCACCTTGCGCGGATCGGCGCGCGAGCTTCGCTTCGTCACCGCGCAGACCCGCTCGGGCCGTACCGACGACCTCGACTGGGCAGCGCTGTCCGGCGCCCGGTCGACTCTGGCCTTTTACATGGGCCGGACCGCAGCGTCCGAGATACGGCGGCAGCTGATCGCGCACGGCATGGCGGGCGATACGCCGGTGCTGGTCGCGAGCAATGTCAGCCTCGCCGGCGAAAAACTGGTGCACACCCGCCTGGACCTGCTGCCGGTTGCGATCGACGCTGCCGGTAGCGAAGCGGCCCTGATCCTCATCGGCGAGGCAGCGCGTCCGCGAACCGGGCGGGAGCCCTCCCTTAGCGCCAGCGCGCCAGGGAGCGTGAAAATCCACTGCGAGCGCACGCTCTGACCATATAGGCTCTTGCGTCGAGAATGGATGCCGGTTGAAGCATCCGCATGGGCGGGACAGCGAACAGCGACTCAGCAGCGATCGGCCGGGCGCGGGCTGCCTTCGCTGAAGGCCGGCGCAGGCTCGCGGCGCAGCTCGCCGGCGAGGTCCTTGACCGGGACCCGATGTCGCTCGACGCACTCGAAGTCATGGCATTGGTCCGCCGTGCGTCCGGCGACGTCGCGGAAGCTGAAAGACTGTTGCGGACCGCCATCGCGGCGGCGCCGACGCGGCACTGGCCCCGGGACGATCTTGCGCGCCTGATGCTTGAGTCAGGCCGCCCGCATGTGGCCGAGCAGGTGTGCCGCGACGCGATCAAGGCCGATCCGGCAAATGCCAATGCGCAGGCGATGCTCGGCAGTTTGCTGTCCGGGCGCGAGGAGCTGGTCGGCGGCGCAGCGCATTTGCGCGCAGCCATCGCGCTTGTCGGCCCACATCCGCAATTGCAGGCGAATCTCGGCCGCAACCTCGCGCGCCAGGGCAGGCTCGCCGAGGGCGAGCGCCTGTTGCGGGAGGCGGTCGCCGGCGCGCCCGAGTCCCTGCAGGCGCTGGCCTGGCTGGCGGAAACACTTGAGCAGGACCGACGCTTCGACGAGGCCTCGACTGTGCTCGATGCAGCGGAGAAGCTCGCCGCGCGGCAGAATACCGACGTGACCTTGCAGCGCGCGACATTGTTGTCGCGGACCCCGGACTGGCGCCGCGGGCTCGCATTGCTGGATAGCGCGCCAATGCTGTCGGGGGCTGCGCTGCTGCAGCGTGGGCGCCTGCGGGATCGCGCGGCGCGATACGACGAGGCATGGCAGGATTTCATCTCCGGCAAAGCCGCGCTGGCGCGCGCATCCGGCCGGCACTATCCGCGGGGCGCGGTCGACCGGCTGATCGCCGACCTGCGCGCCTTCTTCGCGCCCGATCCTTTCCGGGCAATGGCGGCTGCGCCGGTGAAGCAAGGCACGCCGCAGCCGATCTTCATCCTCGGCTTTCCGCGCTCGGGAACGACCCTGGTCGAGCAGGTGCTCGCCAGCCATTCCCGAATCCGCGCCGGTGGCGAGCTGCCCTTCGCCGCCGAGCTGTCGGCGATCGCGGCCGAGCTGAGCGGCGGCGCCTATCCGACGTGCTTCGAGGCCCTCCCGGCGGACCTGCGCGCCAGCCTCGCAACCGCCCTTCGCGACCATTATCTCGCAAGGGCCGAGGCCTATGGCCTGCTTCTCCCGGACGCTGATTTCTTCACTGACAAGATGCCGCTCAACGCCCTCTACCTCCCCTTGCTGCGCCTCGCCTTTCCTGCCGCGCCGCTGGTCGCCGTGAAGCGCCACCCGCTTGACGTCATGGTGTCAGCGATGAGCCACGATTTCACCCATGGCTTCGATTGCGGCTATGCGCTCGAAGACGCCGCCCATCATTACGCTGCGACCAGCGCCTTGACCGACTATTGGCGCGACGGGCTTGGCTTCCCCATGCACGAGCTTCGCTATGAGGATCTCGTCGCGGCGCAGCGGGCGGAGACGGCCGCCCTGATGGGGCATCTCGGCCTCGCGACGGAGCCGGCGCAGCTCGCCTTCCACACCTCACCACGCTTCGCGCCGACGCCGAGCTACGCGCAGGTGCAGGAGCCGCTCAACGACCGCTCGATCGGCCGCTGGCGGCATCATGCGCCGCCCCTCGAACCGGCGCGTATCGTGCTGAGCGAGGCGATCGCGCGCGGCAGCTATGCCGGCTGAAGCCCGGCGGCGATCGCGGCTGCTTCCTTGCCGACGATCAGCTGCAGCGAGCCGGGCGAAGGCCGGGCGATCATCCGCACGCCGAGCCTCGTCAGGGCCGCCTCGTCGACGCGCGCCGGATCCACCATGTCGAGCCACAAGCGGCTCGCGGCGGCGCCCGCGGCGGTGACATTGGCGCTGCCCCCGAGCGCCGCCAGCCAGGGGCCGGAATCAACCGCTGCAACCGCGGCGGGCACGGCCATGAGCGGCGCGACGGGTGCGGCCGGCGCATGCGCCGCCGCCGCGCGCATCTCGGTCGCGACCATGTCGGCGATCGGTCCGAGCACGACCTGCAGCCCTTGCGGGGTCGGCCGGATGAAGCCCTTCGCGCCAAGCGCCCTGAGCCGCGCCTCGCTGACCAGGCCCTGGTCGGCCACTACCAGCCTCAGCCGGGTCGTGCAGGCATCGATGCTGACGAGGTTGCCCGCTCCCCCGAGCGCGGTGACGAAGGCGGCGCCGCGCTCCGCGCTCGCGTCGTCGACCTCCTCGCCGGCCGCTTCGAGCTCGCGCCCCGGCGTCTTGATATCGAAGCGGACGATCGCCCAGCGAAACACGCCGTAATAGATCCCGAAATAGGCAAGCCCGACCGGCAGCAGCAACCAGGGCCGCGTCGCCTTGGAGAAGTTCAGCACATAATCGAGGAACCCGGCCGAGAAGCCGAATCCGAGCTTGACCCCGAGCATCGCCATCAGCGCCATGGCGACGCCGGTCAGGATCGTGTGGAAGAAATAGAGGAGCGGCGCGAGGAACATGAAGGTGAACTCGATCGGCTCGGTCACCCCGGTCAGGAACGCAGTCAGCGCCATCGAGAAGAGCATGCCGCCGACCGCCTTCTTTCGCTCGGGCAGCGCCGATCGGTACATCGCGAGGCAGGCGGCGGGCAGGCCGAACATCATCACCGGGAAGAATCCCGACATGAAGCCGCCGGCGCTGGGGTCGCCCGCGAAGAAGCGGTTCAGATCGCCGGTCGCGCCGTGATAATCGCCGATGATGAACCAGGCGACATTGTTGATGACGTGGTGGAGCCCCGTCACGATCAGCAGCCGGTTGAGCACCCCGTAGAAGAACAGCCCGACCACGCCGGCATGGACGACGCCGTTGCTCAGCCCGTCCATGCCGGCCGTGATCGGCGCGAAGCCGAAGCCGACGATCGCGGCGACGACGAGGCCGGCCAGCCCGGAGACGATCGGCACGAAGCGCCGCCCCCCGAAAAAGGCGAGATAGTCCGGCAGCTTGAGATTGCCGTAGCGATTATAGCAGGCCCCCGCGATCAGCCCGGAGGCAATGCCGATCGGCACCGAAAGCTTCGCGATCGCCTTTGCGCGCCACGCTCCATCGGCGAGCGCGGCCATGTCCTTGGAGAGGTTGGCGATCATTTCGGGGGGCAGGTGAAACAGAGTCATCGCACCGCGCGTGGCGACCAGGAAGCAGACGATCCCGGCAAGCCCGGCCGCGCCTCCATTGTCCTTCGCGATGCCGACTCCGATGCCGAGCGCGAACAACAGGCCGAGATTGTCGAAGATCGCCCCGCCGGCGGCGGCGACGAAGGGAATGTCGAAAAGGTCAGGCTGGCCAAGCCTGAGCAACAACCCGGCGATCGGCAGAACGGCGATCGGCAGCATCAGCGCGCGGCCGAGCGGCTGGAGCGCTTGCAGGGAGAGCTTCATGCGGCTTGCTCCAGCAGGGGTTCGACAAGGGCGCGGACGGCGGCTGCGTCGGGCGCGTCGAGCGCGGCCGCCGCCAGGGTGCGGCAGGCGGCGAGGCCGAGGGTGCGGACCAAGGCCTTTGTCTCGGCGATCGCCGCCGCGGGCACCGAGAGCTCGGTCACGCCAAGCCCGATCAGGATCGGGATCGCTGCCGGCTCGGCGGCGAGCCCGCCGCACACGCCGGTCCAGCGGCCATGCGCGCCGCCCCCCTGCACCGTCTCGGCGATCAGGCGAAGGATCGCTGGATGGAGGCCGTCGAGCCCGGCGGCGACGGCGGCGTTGGTACGGTCCCGGGCAAGCGTATATTGGGCAAGGTCGTTGCTGCCGATCGAGAAGAAGGAGGCATCGGCGGCGAGCAGTCGGGCCGACAGGGCAGCGGCCGGCGTCTCGATCATGATCCCGAGCTCGGGCGCCGCGACGCCCATCGCCGCGGCGAGCCGGTCGAGCGCTGCCTTCGCGGCGAGCAACTCGCTGCGATCGGCGACCATCGGCAGCATGATCCTGAGCGGCGCCTGGGCACGAACCCCGAGCAACGCCCGCAACTGGGTGTCGAGCAGCCCGGGCGTCGCCAGCTGCAGCCGGACCCCGCGCAGGCCGAGCGCCGGATTCTCCTCGGTGGCCATCGGCAGATAGGGCGCCGGCTTGTCGGCGCCGATATCGAGCGTGCGAACGATCAGCGGGCGCTTGCCCAGGGCATCGGCGACCGCCTGATAGGCGATGCGCTGCTCCTCCTCGTCGGGCGCATCGGCGCGGTCGAGAAAGACGAACTCAGTCCGCAACAGGCCGCAGCCCTCAGCGCCTTCGGCAACGGCAGTCGTCGCATCGGCAGCCGAGCCGAGATTGGCGAAGACCTCGATCCGGGTTCCGTCGACGGTGACCGCGGTCTCCCGCGCGCGCGCCACCGCCGCCTTGCGGCGCGCGGCGCTGACGGCGGCGGCGGCGCGGAGACGCTCGATGCTCGCGGCGTCAGGCGCGATGAGCAGGCGCCCCTCGGCGATCACCAGCATGGTCCCGTCGGTGATCGACTCAAGATCGGCCCCGAGCGAGACCAGAGTCGGCAAGCCGAGCCCGGCGGCGATGATCGCGACATGCGAGGTCGGCCCGCCCTTGCCGGTGGCGATGCCGGCAAGCCCCGCGCCGGAGAGCGCCATCAGCTGCGACGGCAGCAGCTCGTCGGCAATCAGGATGGCGCCGGCCGGCGGCTGCGGCAGCTCCGGCGCGCCGTAGAGCGCGGCGAGGACGCTGCGTTCGAGATCGATCAGGTCATCGGCGCGCTCGGCAAAACGGCGATCGCCCGAGCCACGCAGGATTTCGGCATGGCCGGCAATCGCCTGCCGCCAGGCTGCGCCCGCGCTCGCGCCCGCCGCGATCGCCGCGCGGCTGACCGCCTCGAGTTCCGGATCGTCGAGGAAAGCGAGATGCGCGCCGGCGATGCCGGCCTGCGGCCCCTCGCCCGCCGTCTCGGCGCGCAGGGCAGCGCGGACCCGATCCTTGGCGGCAGTCAGCGCTGCGCGTTCCTTTTCGGCACCGGCGCCATGCTCAGGCACGACCAGTTCGGCCATGCTCACCCGAAAAGCCGACCCGATCGCAATCCCTGGTACCGCGACGATGCCGGCGAGGGAGGATGGCATCGCCCGCGCGACTCCAGCCTCGGGCGCTGCGGCGATCGGCCGGAATTCGCCCATCCCGCCGGCGAGCAGATCGGCAATGGCATCGACGCCGGCGGCATCGCTTCCCCGCACGGTGATCGCAGCGCCGTGCGGCAGGGCAAGCGCCAGCATCGCCACCGCGCTCCGCGCCGGGGCGACGCGGCCGTCCGGCGCGACGATCTCGAACGTCCCCGGACGCGCGCCCGCAAGGGCAGCGACGCGCGCGGCCGGGCGAGCGTGGAGCCCCTGCGCCAGCGGCAGCAGCAAGGCCCGCGATGCGGTCACCGCCTGCACCGCGGTTGCCGGCGCCACGCCCGTCGCCTGCACCTCGAACAGCGTGGCGCCGATCGCGACGGGCCGGCCGCCGACCGGCGGCATCACGGCGAAGGCCTCGCCATTGGTGAGCACCACCGGGGTGACCAGGCTCTTCGCGGTGCGGGCCAGCCGGTCGAGATCGAATTCCATCAGCAGCTCGCCGGCGGCAATCCGCTGGCCATCGGCAACATGAGGCGTGAACCCGACGCCGCCAAGCCCGACCGTGTCGAGCCCGATGTGCAGCAGCAGCACCGGCCCGGCATCGAGCTGGACGGTGACGGCATGGCCGGCCGGGTGGACCGACATCACCACCCCATCGCCCGGCGCGACCAGCCTGCCTTCGACCGGGTCGATGGCAATGCCGTCGCCGAGCATCTTCTCAGCGAACACCGCATCGGGCACCTCGCCGAGCGGCGTCGCCCAGCCGGCAAGCGGGCTGAGGATCGTGATGCTCATTGCGGGCTCATGGGGCAGGATCCAGCGTGAGGCGATCGAGCATCCATAGCGGATCCGGCCCGGCCTGGCTGAAGGTCATGCACAGATCATGACGACCGGTTTGCGGCGCGATCGAGCCGGTGATGCGGGACACGCCGCTATTGCCCGCCGCGCCACCGAGCGGGATGCTGCCGATCAGCGCACCGGTGCAGGAATCGAGGCGGATCTGAAGCTCACCCGCCGGAGTCCGCGGCTTGTCGAACACGACATAGGAAAGAGCGGCCCCGAGCGCGAAGTTGAACGGCACTTGCCCCACCTCGGCCGAGATGGTGGCGACGCCGTCGAGCGGCGCTGCGGTCCAGACCCAGCACGGATGCATGATGTCGCCCCAATGGACTCGCCGGGCGCCCGCGGTCGCGCCGTCGTCCTCGAGCCGCAACGCGACGCCCGACCGGCACAGGGTCATTTCCTCTGCGGTACGCGTCCTGAGCAATGCCGGCTCGACCAGCCAGCTTCTGGCGCTGCCGAGCGGTCCGGCACCGGCAAAAGCCTGTGCGCTGAGCCGGGTGCCGGCCTCGAGGGCCAGCGGACCCGAATAGACCGGCGCCCGGGCGGAGGGCGCGGTGCCATCGAGCGTGTAGCGCATGACGCCGATATCGGCAGGCTGGCGGAGCATGACGCTGATCTGCCCGCCGGCCGAATCGAAGCGTGCGAGCGGCTCGAGCGGCGTCGTGTCATAGCTGAGCCCGAGCGCCCGGTAGCGCGCGAATTCGGCCGGCAGCCGGGCCGCGAAGCCTGCCCAGTCGCGCCGCGCCGCTGGCGTCCAGCCGAGCTCGGCGAGCGCCGCGGCGCGCGGCCAGAACATGCGGTCGGCATAGGCAGTGGTGCGGACATGCTCGGTCCAGAGATTGACCTGCACGCCGAGCAGATGCCGCCGTTCGTCGGGCGTCAGCGCGGCCGGCGCCGGGTCAAAGCTGTAGATATGCTTCCAGTCCATCACCCCGCCGCGCCCCGGCGGCTCGTCATGCGAGTCGCTCTGGATGTGATCGAGATAGAAATCGGGCGAGGGTGCGAGAATCGCATCATGCCCGCTCTTCGCGGCGGTGATCGCGCCGTTCACGCCGTGCCACGACATCACCGTCGCCGACGCAGGCACCTTGCCCTCGAGGATCTCGTCCCAGCCGACCAGCCGGCGCCCGCGCTGCTTCAGATGATCGGCGATCCGTGCGACGAACCAGCCCTGGAGGTCGGCCTCGGTCGCGATGCCGAGCGCCTTCATCCGCGCCTGGGTCGCGGGGTCGGCCTTCCACTGCCCCTTCACCGCCTCGTCGCCGCCGACATGGATATAGGGCGACGGGAACAGGTCGATCACTTCGTCGAGCACATCGTCGAGGAAGCTGAAGGTCGAATCGTCGCTGTTGAAGAGATTGTCGATCACCCCCCAGCTCGACAGCGGCGCGGGCGGCTGATGGCCGGGAACGCCGAGCCGGGGATAGGCAGCGATCGCTGCGCTGGCATGGCCCGGCATCTCGATCTCGGGCACGACCATGATGTGGCGCGCGGCGGCATAGGCGACGATCTCGCGCACCTCGGCCTTGGTATAGAAGCCGCCATAGCGGGCCGGCTTGCCGGTCTTCGGATCGACCCCCGCCGCGCCCGCCGGCTGCCGCCAGGCGCCGACCGAGGTCAGCCGCGGATATTTGTCGATCTGCAGCCGCCAGCCCTGATCGTCGGTCAGGTGCCAGTGGAGGACATTGAGCTTCTCCATCGCCATGCGATCGATCAGCTGCTTCACATAGCTTGCGGGCTGAAAATGCCGGGCCGAATCGAGCATCACGCCGCGCCAGGTGAAGGCTGGCGCGTCGTCGATCGTGAGCGCGGGAATGCGGCCGTTCCGCGCAGCCGCGATCAGTTGCCAGAGCGTGGTCGCGCCGTAGAAAAGCCCGGCATCGGTCGCCGCGGAAACGGTCGCGCCGCCCGGGGTGATGCGCAGGCGATAGGCCTCCGCGCCGGCGATCGACTCATCGTGCCGGAAGCGGATCGTGCCGCCCTTGGCCAGCCGCAGGGCCGGCCCGCCGCTTCGGGCAACGAGATCGGCCAGCCGCCGCGCCGCGGCGATGCTCCCGGCATCGTCGGCTGCGATCTTCGCATGCCCAAACAAAAAGCTGCCCGCCTGCGGCGTCACCGCCGCAGGCAAGGGCAGCAGGGAGAGCTCGGGAGGAGCTGCCCATGCCGCCGCCGGCATGCAGGACAACATGACGGCGGCGAGAAGGAAACGGCGCATCGGATGATCCTAAACGTTACGGCCGATGCGCGACAGGCTTAGAAATGCACCTTGCCGCCGATCCAGAAAGTGCGGCCATTGTCGTAATAGGCGCGCGGGATCGAGGGATCGCCGACGAAATAATAGAGCTTCCGGTTGAGCAGGTTCTGCGCGTCCGCGGTCAGCGCGAAATTCCTGGTGATGTTCAGCGTGAACGAGCCGTCGAGCGTACCGAAATCGTCCTGCCACATCGGCGTCGACCGATCGATTCCGGACCGGAATTTGGACCGGAAGGTATAAGCGAGACGAGTCGAGATCAGCTTGTTCTCGTAATAACCGGTCACGTTGAACGTGTGCTTCGAATTGCCGTCGATCACGCCGCCATCGGCCGCCTTGGCATCGGCATAGGTATAGTTGGCGAGCATGCCGAAGCCGGCATAGATCGGCTGCTGCCAGTTGATCTCGACACCCTTGTTGGTACCGCCGCGGCCGTTGACCGGGCCGGTGATCAGGAAGTTGGCGCCTTGCGGGTGCTGTTGCGTGATCAGGAACCGGGTGACGGTGTCGGAGGTGATGTACGAGCTGATGTCGAGGTAGAAGAGATTGACCGACAGCAGCGACTGCTTCCCGTAATACCATTCAGCCGCAACGTTGAACTGCCAGGCGCGGATCGGATCGAGATAGGGGTTGCCGCCGGCATTCCCGGTCAGCGCGAGATCGCTCACCGTGAACGCCCCCGCCAGCTGCGCATAGCCTGGGCGGGTCATCGTCCGCGCAACGGCAGCGCGCAGCAGCAGATTGGGGCGAGCGTTGAAGGTCAGGTTGGCGCTGGGCAGGAAGTCCCAATATTTGCGATTGACGGTCACCGTGCCGCAGGTTCCGCAGAATGGCGAGGTCGCGTTGGCGACGGTGGCATTGGGCGAATATTGCAGCGTATCGAGATCGGTATGCACGGCGCGGAGGCCGATATTGCCGCGCCAGTCGCTGTCATTGCCGAGCTTGGCCATCGCGTAGAGCGCCTCGGTCTTCTCCTTCACCGAGAAGCTTGCCTGCGGGTAGAAAGCGAACTGGCGGCCGCCATTGGTAGCCAGTTCGGCCAGCGTCTTGCCTTCGTCGGCAACTGAATAGGGCGGCAGTCCCCCGCCGATGCCGCTCGCATAATTGTCCGGAGTCAGCTCGCCATTGAAGACAGTGCCGAGGCCGACCGTATTGGTTCCCGAATAGGCGCCGTTCCCGGCCCAGGAATAGGCGGTATAGTCGAGCGAGCGGCTATGGTCCGTGTAGCGCCCGCCGACCTTGATCGACTTCAGGAAGCCGTTGTCGATGCCATATTCGGCATCGGCATGGACATAGGTTTCCTCGTCGGGCGAGATGATTCGGCCACCCCACGACCAGCTGTAATAATTGTTGAGATAGGCAGCCGATTTCGGATCGGTCGGCAGGCCGGGATAGTTGACCGTCGCTCCCTTGCCGGTGAGCGCATAGTTCACGCCGGTATTCCAATAGGTTTCCCAGGCGAACGTATCGGTCGTGGCGCCTTCGCCCTTGGTGTAGCCGACCTCGCCCGACAGGGTCAGATGTTCGCTCGGCTTCCACCGGGTTTCGAGGTTGATCACCCAGGTCGATGAATAGGCCTGGCGAAAAATGTCGTCCTGCACGCGGCCCTGCACCGGCGACCCGTCAGCCGCGGTCGCGTTCCACGATGCCTGGGTGAGATAGCCGTTGGTCACCGTGTAGTTGGCGAGCGCATAGGCGTTGGTGCCCGGCGTTGAATTATTGCCGATCATGCGGCTGATCCAGGCCATGCTGTTACGATTGACGTTATTGGCGTCCATCCGGGTGTAGATGCCGTTGAGCGTCACCTCGAAATTGTCGTCGGGCTTGTATTGCGCCGCCAGCGTACCGCCCTTGCGGACGCGCTGCTGGGTGAAATAGGCGGCGCCGATCAGGTTGGGCGCAGCGACCGTCTGGCCCGAATTGGCGAAGTTGGTGTAGCTTGTATAGCCGAGGAACTCCTGCCCATCGCGGCGGAAGTCGCGCTTCTGGTAGAAGCCGGCGGCGAGAATACCGAAGGTGTCGTCCTGGTTCTTCCAGCTGTACAGGCCCGAGACCTGCGGATTCCATTTGCCGGCGAGATCATTGTAATTCGCCTGCGCCGTCAGGCTGAAGCTGTTGGCCTTGAGATCAAGCGGCTTGCGGCTGTGCAGGTTGATCGTGCCGCCGGTACCGCCTTCGACAAGGTCGGCCTCCGAGGATTTGAACACTTCCAGCTGGCCGACGATTTCCGACGGCAGCAGGCTGAAGTCGAAGCTGCGGCCGCCCGAAGTCTGGTCGAGCACGAACCAGTCGCCGGTCGCGACCGAGTGCCCGTCGAGCAGGGTGAGGTTGAGTGTCGGATCGGTGCCGCGGATCGATACCGACTGATTCTCGCCGAAGCCGCCGGCATTGGCTGAGCCGGTCACGACATTGACGCCGGTCAGGCGGCCCAGCGAATCGGCGACGTTCTTGTCCGGAAACTTGCCGATATCCTCGGCGCTGATGACTTCGGAGATCATGTCGTTGCTGCGCTTCGCCTGCAACGACGCCTGGATCGATGCGCGGATGCCGGTGACCACGATATCGTCGGGCTGCGCCTCGTTGCTCTGGCTGGTCGCGGGAGCGTCCTGCGCGAACCCCGGGCTGGCCATGGCCAGCGCCATGACGCTTGCGGTACAGGTAAACATCGCCTTGTTGATCTTGACCATGATCTTTCCCCTTTGAACCCCGAATTGGACCGAACCAAAATATGACCAACCCACCCGTTGACGCCTGGCGGTTTTTACCGCTTCTCGCCGGATCGGGCTTTCAGGCCGTCATAAAGGCGCAATGGTCATGGTTTTGCAATACCAAAATCAATACCAGTGAAAAATAAATGCCCATTTTGGTATTGAAATGGCATTATCTGTTGGCTTAAGAATGTCGCATCAGGGGTTTTCCACCATGTTCGTCGAACGCGTAGGCACATTGACCAAGGGCGATACGGCGCCGCTGTACCAGCAGCTGCAGCGCGTGCTGCGGAATGCGATCGAACGGCAGGTGCTAGCGCCGGCCGAGGCGCTGCCCGCCGAGCGCGATCTCGCGATCGCCTATAATGTTTCGCGCGTGACCGTCCGCAAGGCGCTCGACGGGCTGGTCGATGCCCGGCTGCTGACCCGCAAGCAGGGCGCCGGGACCTTCGTCGCCGCGCGGGTCGAGAAGAATTTCGCCACCATCTCGTCCTTCACCGAGGACATGCTCTCGCGTGGGCGCGTGCCGCGCAGCGAATGGCTCGCCCGTACCGAGGGCACCGTCGCGCCGGAGGAAGCAATGGCGCTGGGCCTCAGCCCCGGCAGTCAGGTCTATCGCTTCACCCGAATCCGCTATGCCGACAATGTGTCGATGGCGCTCGAATATGCCACCGTCCCGGCAAGCTCTCTGCCGTCGCTCGACGCAGTGACCGAGTCGCTGTACGACGCGCTCGGCACCGACCGGCCGGTTCGCGTGCTGCAGCGGTTCCGCGCGGTGCTGTTCACTGACGAGCAGTCCGAGCTGCTGCGGATCGAACGCAACGCGCCCGGGCTCGAGATCGAGCGGCGCGGCTATACCCAGGATGGCCGCACGGTCGAGTTCACGAAATCATGGTATCGCGGCGATGCCTATGATTTCGTCGCCGAGCTCAACGTCCCCCCCGCCTGAGCTGGAGCCCTGCTTGCCTCTTCCTTTCTCCCCAGAAGACACGCTGATGTTCGCCGAGGCAGCCGAGGCGCCCGCCGTGGTGGCGCGCCAGGCGCTGAGGCAGCAGGCGGCGCGGACGGCGCTGGCGGCAGCCTTGCGCGAGAGGCCGCCGCGCGCGGTGGTGACGCTCGCGCGGGGCAGTTCGGACCATGCCGCCACCGTCGCCCGCTATCTGGTCGAGACTCATCTCAGGCTGATGACGAGCTCGGCCTCGCCCTCGGCCGCCTCGGTCTATGATGCGGCACCCGATTATGACGGCACGTTGATGCTGGCGATCTCGCAATCGGGAAAGAGCCCCGATCTGCTCGCTGCGGCCGGCATGGCGAAAGAAGGCGGCGCGCGGCTGGTCGCGCTGGTCAATGACGAGCACTCGCCGCTGGCGGCGATCGCCGACACCTGCCTGCCGCTCGACGCGGGCCGGGAGCTGAGCGTGGCGGCAACCAAGTCCTTCATTGCCAGCGTCGCGGCGCTGCTTCATCTCGTCGCCGACTGGAGCGAGGATGCGGCGCTGCTCGAGGCGCTCACGGGCTTGCCGGCATTGCTCGACCAGGCATGGGCGCTCGACTGGTCGGCCGCGCTGCCGGTGCTGAGCGGGGCGAACAATCTCTATGTCGTCGGCCGCGGCCCCGGCTTCGGCATCGCACAGGAGATGGCGCTCAAGATCAAGGAAACCTGCGGCTTCCATGCCGAAGCCTTCAGTGCCGCCGAAGTACGCCACGGGCCGATGGCGATCGTCGAGAAGGGCTTCCCGGTGCTGCTGCTTGGCCAGGACGACGAGTCTCTGGAAAGCGTCGCCGGGCTTGCCCCCGAGTTCGCCGAGCGTGGCGCGCTGGTGATCAGCGCCGGCCTTCCGGACGCACCGGGCATCAGCCTCCCCGCCCTGAAGGCGCATCCGGCGCTGCAGCCGCTGCTGCTGGTGCAGAGCTTCTACCGCCTCGCCAACGCGCTGGCGATCGCGCGCGGGCGCGATCCCGATCGCCCGCCGCACCTCGCCAAGGTGACCGAGACGGTATGAGGACCGCCCTCGTCAACGGCCGGGTGCTGCTGCCCTCGGGGCTGCGCGACGATTGCTGCGTGGTGATCGGCGACGGCGAGATTCGCGCATTGTCCTCCGAGCCCCCGGCAGATGCCATGGTGGTCGATCTCGGCGGCAGGCTGTTGCTGCCCGGCTTCATCGACACCCAGGTCAATGGCGGCGGCGGCGCGCTGTTCAACGACGATCCGAGCGTCGAGACGATCAGGACGATCGCCACCACCCATGCGCGCTACGGCACGACCGGCCTGCTGCCGACGCTGATCAGCGACGATCTTGCCGTCGTCGAACGCGGCATCAGGGCAGTCGACGCCGCGATCGAAGCCGGCATCCCGGGGGTGCTCGGCATCCATATCGAGGGGCCGTTCCTCAACGCGCTGCGGCGCGGCATCCACAGCGAGGGCAAGCTGCGTCCGCTCAAGGACGAATATCTCGACCTGCTGACCTCGGCAAGGCACGGCAAGACCCTCATCACGCTGGCGCCGGAATGTGCCACGCCGGCGCAGATCAGGCACCTCGTCGGCAAGGGGGTGATCGTCGCGGCCGGCCATTCCGACGCACCCTATGAGACGGTGCGCGCGGCGATCGAGGGCGGCCTGTCGGGCTTCACGCATTTGTTCAACGCGATGTCGCAGCTCGCCAATCGCGCGCCCGGCATGGTCGGCGCCGCGCTCGAGGATGATTCGACCTTCGCCGGGATCATCGCCGACGGCCATCATCTCCACCCCGCCACGCTTCGGGTCGCGGCGCGGGCCAAGGGCGCGCACCGGCTGATGCTGGTGACTGACGCGATGCCGAGCGTCGGCACCGATTCGCCGAGCTTCATGCTGCAGGGACGCGAGATCTGGCGCGACGGCGACACGCTCCACGGCGCCGACGGGGTGCTTGCCGGATCGACGCTGACCATGGCGGGCGCGCTGAAAGGAATGATCGAGCAGGGCCGCGTATCGTTGCGCGATGCCGCGGCGATGGCGTCAGCGACGCCGGCGGCGTTCCTCGGCCTCGAGGGCAGCACCGGGATCATCGCGCCCGGCATGCGCGCCGATCTCGTGCTGATCGACCGGGCGTTCGTGGTCCACGAGACCTGGATCGGCGGCCGGGCCCGGGACGCGCGCTGACCCGCTTCTACCGCGCCATCATCTGGGCGATCTGGCGGCGAAGCCGCTCCTTGCTCGCCTCGCTCAGATCGCCGCGAATGCCGCGCCGCCCGGCGGGGATATGGTCGACCGGCGGCCCGAACACGACCTCGTCGAACATCGCCCGCCACGCGGCCCGCTGATTCTCGGGGAGCCCCGAAAAGGTCAGCAGGGCGTGGATCATCGCATCGATCGGCGCGAGCCCCGGCTGCGGCGGCGGCGCCTCGTTCCACCAGTAATTGACCAGGATGCTGAGCGGATCCAGCGAGTGGACATGGTGCCACCACATATGCGGAATGAACAAGGCGTCGCCCGGCGCGAGCGTCACGACACGGGCATTGGCCAGCGCCTCGGCCGCGCGCGGGAAGCGATCGAGATCCGGTTCGTCGGGATCGAGCAGGCTGACCGGGGTGCCGGCCGGAGTGAATTCGAACGGGCCGATATAGAGATTGGCGACCTGCTCGGGCGGGAAGAGGGTGAAGCGGCGGCGGCCCGCCATGACGACCGCGATGTTGCTCGACATGTCGTGATGCGTGGCGACCCGCACCCGGTTGCCGATCCAGATCCGCGGCGCAACATCCGCCGGCACGAGACCGAGCCGGTTTTCCGCGCTGAAGCCCGGCAGCGCTTCGTCCACGATCACCGCCTGCGCCGCGATCGCCGGCGGCTGGGGATCGTCGCGAACCGCCCGCAGCCGTTCGAACAGCGATGCGAGCGAGCCGGTTTCGCGGGTAAAGTTCAGCTCTGTCAGACCGGGCGTATAAGCGAGCCGCCCCTTTTCCGCCGGCGGTGCGATCGCAATGCCGATCGCCGAGCCATGATCGAAGCGCGCCAGATAGGTGGCGGGGTCGTCCGCCTGCACCGCAGGCCAGTCGGTAGCGAGTCCACGCAGCACCATCGGCTCGGTGCACACCCGCAGATCGGGGGCGGCATCGGCAGCGATTTCTTCAACTTCCATGCCGCCGATATGCACGCAAACCCGGCAGAGCGGCAACAGCAGCGCGGGCGCGGCGGCCGCCTCGGGGGCCAGTCCGGCCAGCACAAACCGCGATGCGCTGGCTGTTCCTGGCTGTTATTTCGAAACTATTTTTTTGCTGGCTGTTATGATGGATTTCCGGGCGGGAATTTCGGATTAATTTCAAGCGCTTGCAGCCGGGCTGGCTGTTATCGGATAACAGCCAGCTATCAGCCAGCATAACAGCCAGCTTTTGCGCCGGAACAGCCAGCATCAGCCAGGTAACAGCCAGGTAACAGCCAGCTATCAGCCAGCCTGTTTTTCCAAGGGGCATGTTTCGACGTTGAGAAAGAGCGGGACGGAGCCGGCACGGCGCCCGTCCGGCCGCCCCGTTCCACAATCGCCGCTACGGTTGAATCGGCCCAACGCCGATCACCACGGAATCGTTGCGCCTTCCCAGCGGGTGAAGCTGCCGGTCGGGCCGTCCGGGCCGAGCATCGCCACGCGCACCACCTCGCGGGAGCCGTCCTCGATCGAGGCGGTGCCCTCATAACCGTTGAGATTCGTGCGGGTGAAGCCCGGGGAAACGAGGTTGATCTTGATCCCGGTCGATTCGAGCTCGACCATCATCGCGAGCGTCATGGCGTTGAGCGCCGCCTTGGACGCCGGATAGCCCGGGCCGAAATTCGGATGATAGGGATAGGCCGGATCACCGTTCAGGCTCAGCGAGCCGACGGCGCTCGACACGTTGACGATACGGGCGTCGGACGATGCGCGCAGCAGCGGCAGCATCGCCTGGTAGACGGCGAGAACGCCGAACACATTGGTCTCCCATATGGCGCGCACTTCATCGAGGGGCACGTTGCTCGGCCGGGATATCTTGCCATATTCCTCGAGGGACAGGTCGCCCTTGCGGGTGTTCGAAATCGCCGCATTGTTCACGAGCAGGTCGAGGCGGCCGCATTCGGCCTCGATGCGCGCCGCCGCCGCGGCGATCGACGCGGAATCCGTGACGTCGAGCTGGAGCGCGATGGCGCCCGGCCCGATCTCGCCGGCCGCCGCCGCGCCGCGTTCCCGGTTACGCGACCCGACGAAGACGGTGACGCCGTTCGCGACGAGCTCCTTCGCGACCTGGAAGCCGACGCCCTGATTGGCCCCGGTGACGAGGGCGATGCGCATGTCGTTCATGATACGGTCCTTCAATCGTGCATTGGGGTCAGTGTTACGCGCCGTCAGGCCGCCTTGCGCTCGGCTATCGGGCGGCGGCGCAGCGACGGCTGGGTGATCGGCGGTGGCGAATAGGCAGCGCCCTCGAGCGGCGCCACATCAACGCCCGGCGGCACGATTTCGTCGATCCGGTCGAGCAGCTCGTCGCTCAGCGCGACCCCGGCGGCGCCCAGCAGGCCGTCGAGCTGCTCCATGGTGCGCGGGCCGATGATCGCCGCGGTGAGCGCGGGATGCGCCACGACAAAGGCCAGCGCCATGTGGATCAGCGAGATGCCGGCACCCTCCGCCAGCGGGATGAGCCGCTCGACGGCGTCGAGGCTGCCCTCATCCGACATCGCCTTCGGAAAATGTCGCGACCGAATCGTGTCGGGGGTCTTCTCGCCCCTGCGGTATTTGCCGGTGAGCATGCCTTTCGCCAGCGGGCTCCACGCCATCACGCCCATGCCATATCGCTGGCAGGCCGGCAGCACCTCGCGCTCGATCGACCGGTTGAGGATCGAATAAGGCGGCTGCTCGGTGCGGAAGCGGGCAAGCCCGCGGCGCTCGGCGACCCATTGCGCTTCGACGATATCGGCGGCGGGGAAAGTCGACGCGCCGATCGCGCGCACCTTGCCTTCGCGCATGAGGTCAGTGAGCACCGACAAGGTTTCCTCGATATCGGTGTCGGGCGCCGGGCGGTGGACCTGATAGAGATCGATATGATCGGTCTGGAGGCGGCGCAGCGAATCCTCGACCGCGCGGGTGATCCAGCGCCGCGAGTTGCCCTGCATGTTCGGATCGTCGCCCATGGGCCCGTGCACCTTGGTCGCGAGGACGACGCGATCACGCCGTCCTTTGAGCGCCTTGCCGACGATCTCCTCGGATTCGCCGGCGCTGTAGCGATCAGCGGTGTCGATGACGTTGATGCCTGAATCGAGCGCCTTGTGGATGATGCGGACGCACGCGTCATGATCGGGGTTGCCGATCCCGCCGAACATCATCGCGCCGAGGCAATAGGGGCTGACCTTGATGCCGGTTCGGCCGAGCGGGCGATAGTGCATGAGGGTTCTCCTGGCGGGTGCGGCCGGTTGCGGGCGTCGCCGGGATGCGATAGAGCGATCAACCGGAACCTTGTTCCGTCTATATACGGAACAAGGTTCCGTTTAGCAAGTGAGTTTTTGTGGGTGACGTGCCGGAACAGGATGGGGCTCGAGCCGGCGGAGAGCGGCGGTTGCGCGCCGACGCGCAGCGCAGCATCGACGCGTTGCTCCAGGCGGCGATGGCGTTGTTCGCCACCTCCGGGGTGGACGCGCCGGTGCGCGAGATCGCCGACCGGGCCGGCGTCGGCGTCGGCACCCTGTACCGTCGCTTTGCGACGCGCGCCGATCTGATCGCCGCCGTCTTCCGCCGCGAGATGGATGCCTGCGCTGACGCGGCGCCGGTGATTGCGGCCGAATATCCACCGTTCGAAGCGCTTGCGATGTGGCTGCAGCGCTATGCGGCGTTCGTCGGGACCAAGCGCGGACTTGCCAAGGCGCTGCACTCGGGGGATCCGGCGTTCGAGGCCCTGCCCGCCCGCTTCGAGCAGCGGCTTCGGCCTGCCTTTCGGACGCTGTTCGAGGCCGCGACCGCGGCCGGCGAGGTTCGCGCCGATATCGATGCCGACGAGATTCTTGGCGCGGTCGCGAGCTTGTGCATGTCAGCCCATGACGACAGGCCCGATCATGCGCGTCGCATGGTCGCCGTGCTTGTCGATGGGCTGCGCTATGGCGCCAATGAATCAGCGAACGCTCGTTCCTGACTGGAAACGCCTGAAATCGAGTGTCCGACCTACGTCCAAGGACCGACGTGCGATGGTCAATTGAAATAACTCGAAAGCGTGCGCCTGGCGAAGCGCCAACGCCGCAACAGAATTGCGAAGGGGGAATTCGATACCGCCGCCTTGTTATCCCTTTCTGCAAGTATCACCAAAGTGGTGCGATCCGTTTTGATCGCGAAAAGACATGAGCTATGCTGTCACAAGCCTCATCACCTTTTCTTCGGGAAAGCCGACGATAAAGAAGGGGTAGCAGTCAATGCCTCGCATCCCTTGTCCGTCGAGCCGCCGCCTGCGCATTTTCGCGCTCGATCCCAGTCTCGGCAGCTCGCTCCGGACCTATGATTCGAGGATCGCGACGGTCAGCGTGCCGTTCGAAGAGCTCGGCAAGGGACCGGTCGGCGAATATCTCGAGGTCGTTGACGTCGATCCGGCCTCGAACCGCTATTATCTGCCGGTCGACCTGAACCACCCCTATTTGCTGGCCCAGGACGGGCTTGATCCGTCCGAGGGCAATCCAGGCTTCCACCAGCAGATGGTCTATGCGGTGGCGATGCGCACCATCGCGGTGTTCGAGGAGGCGCTCGGCCGCAAGGCGCTCTGGGCACCGACCGTGCCGACAATCCATGACGGCAGGCCGAACGAATTCATCCGGCGCCTCCGCCTCTATCCGCATGCGACGCGCGCGGCCAACGCCTATTACAGCCCCGACCGGCGGGCGATCCTGTTCGGCTACTTCCCGAGCGAGGCTGAAGAGAGTGCCGCGACTCCGGGCGGCACCATGGTCTTTGCCTGCCTGTCGGGCGACATCATCGCGCACGAAATGACCCATGCCCTGCTCGACGGCGCGGCCCGGGGGTTTCGGGAATCGTCCAACCCCGATGTCCTGGCCTTTCACGAGGGGTTTGCCGACATCGTCGCGCTGTTCCAGCATTTCGGCTATCGCGACCTGGTCCTGCGCGAGATCGCGGCCGCGCGGGGCACGACGGGCGCGGCGGGCCTGCTGTCCGGGCTGGCGCGGCAATTCGGCGAAGGCGCCAGCCGCGGCGGGCCGCTTCGGGACTATGTCAATTTCCCGCCCGACCTAAGCTATGCGACGACGTTCGACGTCCATGACCGCGGCGCGCTGCTGGTCAAGGCAGTCTATGACGCCTTTCTGCTGATCGTCGAGCGCCGCACCGGCGACCTGATCAGGCTGGCGACGGGCGGATCGGGGATATTGCGACCCGGCGCGCTTCATCCCGACCTTGTCGAGCGGCTGACTGACGAGACCTGTCGCGCCGCGCGGCATGTCCTGCGCATGTGCATCCGCGCGATCGATTATTGCCCCTCGGTCGACATCACCTTCGGCAGCTATCTGCGCGCGCTGATCACCTCCGATCTGGAACAGGTCGATGAGGACCGGTTCGCGTATCGAATGGCGTTTCTCGAAAGCTTCCGGCACCTGGGATTGCTGCCGCGCAACCTGCGCACGGTTTCGATCGAGACGCTGCGCTGGCGCTCGCCGCGCGGATCCAAGCTGCGCGCCTCGGCGCAGTGGGTGCAGGATGTCGTCGACGCGCTGCACATCGACTGGCGGACAAGCTTCACCCGGAAAGAGATATTCGAGAAGGGCGAGGAGCGGCGCGATGTCGTCCAGAAGCTGCTCAAGGACCGCATCTCGCGCGAGCCCGATATCGCCGCCGAGCTCGGCCTGAAGCTCAAGCTGCCGAAATATAATGACGACTTCTCGCCCGACGAATCCTGGGTGGAGCGCAACAAGGATTATCCGAACGCAACCAATTTCGAAGTGAGCAGCGTGCGCGCGGCGCAAAGGCTGCGCCCGAACAGCCAGTCGCGCGAGGAGATCGTGATCGTGCTCAACCAGCGCCGGCCGATGCCGATCGACCCCGGCCGGCCGAAAGCCCAACGCTTCTGGTTCCGGGGCGGGGTGACGCTGATCATCAATCCGCGCGGGGCCGGCAACAAGGCCGAGATTCTCTACGCCATCACCCGCAGCATGCTCGACAAGGAGCGCCTCAGGCGGGAGCGCGCGTTCCGCTCCAACCCGGCCGGTAGCGGCCTTTCCGCTCTCTATCTCGCTGACCCGCAGCTTTCGAAAATGGAGCCGTTCGCAATGCTCCATCGGCGCGAGGAAATGGCCCATGACTGACGAACGCCACGCAGCGGAGGCGGGGGCGGAGGCGGCGGCGGACGGGGGCGTCCTGCTCAACCTGTTCTGCCATGGGCTCGGCGACTGCCATCTTCTCGGCCTTCCCGCGACGGCGGGCGGGCGAGTCTGGATGCTGATCGATTGCGGCCTGCACGGCTCGACAAAGGGTGGCAGCGACCGGATGCGGATCGTGAAGGAGGCGCTCCGCAGGGAACTCGGCGACAAGGAGATCGCGGTCGTTGCCCTCACGCACGAGCATTGGGACCATAATTCGGGTTTTCATCCGACGCGCGGCGTGATCGCCGCCGGCGCGCCGCCGGTCGGGGAGGTCTGGCTCGCCTGGACCGAGGACGCCGCCTGCCCGCTCGGCGGCCAGCTCGACAAATATAAGGGCCAGGCCTTTGCCGCCCTCGATGCGAGCGAGAAGCGGATCGCCGCGGTCGACTCGCTTCGCCCCCTGAGCAGGGCGTGGGACGCGCTGCTCGGCTTCTACCGGCAGCCCGTTGACGACAATGGGCCGACGAGCGGCGACTTCGCGCTCAAGGGAGAGGTTACCCGCACGGCGCGCGACGCGGCGGCGTCCCTGGCGGCCCCCAAACCGCCGCGCTATCTCCATCCCGGCGATGTCCTGACGATTCCGGGAGTCGACGCGGTCCGCTGCTATGTCCTGGCGCCGCCGCGCGACACCAAATTGCTCGGGTTGCTGGACAGCGTCGCCGATACGTTCAGTGCAGCGTCGGGGCAATCGCCGGTGCTCGGCGCGCTGGCGAACGCCCTGGCGGTCAACGCGGGAAGCCTCACGATCGACGAGGACGAGGCAAGCCCGTTCGACGGGTCGGAAGGGATGTCCTTGTCCAAGGCGAAGGACGAAGTCGCCTTCCTGCGCGAGCATTACAGCAATGAACCGGACAGGATGATCGAGCATGACTGGCTGGTCGGCGCGACCGATCTAGCGCTTCAACTCGATGCCAAGACCAACAACACCAGCCTCGTGCTCGCCCTGGAGATCGTCGCAACCGGCCATGTCCTCCTGTTCGCCGCGGATGCGCAGGTCGGCAATTGGCAGAGCTGGGCCAAGGTCGAATTCAAGGCAGTACCGGGAAGACCGGGAACCACCGGCGCCGATCTGCTCGCCCGCACCGTCTTCTACAAGGTCGGGCACCATGGCAGCCGCAACGCGACCTTGAAGGAAGGGCTCGAGCGGATGAACGCGCTCGAGATCGCGTTCAACCCGACCGATCAGGCAATGGCCAAGAAGGTCGGATGGGGCGATATTCCGGCGAGCAAGCTCAATGCCGAACTCGAGCGCCGCACCAAGGGGCGGCTGATCCAGTCCGATGCCGCCTGGATCCGCGACAGGAACAAGCCGATTCCGATCGCCCCGGGCGGGGTCCTCGCGAGCATCGAACGGAGTGACGGGCCGTCCCTGAAGCTGATCATCACGTGAAGGGGGATTTTCATGGCACTGCCTGACTTGCTTGCCAGCCTGCGCGGAAGACGGGCGCGCGGATCGACGTTCGAGCCGATCGCGCTCGACTGGAAGACCCTGGCCGAAGCCGACTTCGCGACGTTCGTGCCGTCGCTGACCGACGCCCTGCTGGCGTTTCGCGACCAGCGTCTGGCCTATTACAACTTCCAGCGCTACGCCCGCGGCAAGGTCACCGGCGTCCGCAGCACGCTGATTTATCTCGGCATTATCGCCTTGATGGCGACAGCGCTGAGCTCAAGCATCCGCTTGTCCGGCATCAAACTGCCATGGTGGCCGAACGCGGGCGACCATCTGCTTAGCGTATCCCTTGTCTGCTATGTGTTGATGAGCGCGATGAGCTTCTGGGAAACCGCGACCGCGGGGACCCAGGCCTATTTCAGGCAGCTTCAGGTGATCATGGCCATTCGCGACCTGTGGACCCAGTTCGAATTCGACATGATCAAGGCGCTTCGCGACAAGCTGACGGGCGCCACGAGCGAGGAAGCGGCGAAGACCGCTATCATGACGCTAGCCCAAACCCTGGTCGCCGCGATCGATACGCTCGCGCAGGGCGAGCTGGAGCAATTTCGGCAAGAATTCCAGAAGTCAATAGCGTCATTGCAGGCGACCGGTGCGACGGGCATGGACAGCCTCAAGCAAGCGATCAAGGACGAGGTCGACAAAAACCTGAACGACGCCAAGAAAGCCTATGCCACCATCACCGTGACGGGTGCGGTGGCGCCGGTGCAGGTGATACTCGACGATGCGCAGCCCTTTTCGAGCCAGTCGCTGAGCTTCACGCTACCGCCGGTCGCGCCGGGCACTCACCGCCTCCAGCTGAGCGCGAAGGATGCTGCCGGCAAAGTCCTGGAGGGCAGCAAATATCTCGATCTGCCCAGCGGCGCATCGACTCAGCCAATGGCGTTGTAGGGGCTTCTCGTCACAGCCCCGGGTTCCCGCATTCAGTCGCGGGGCATCGCGGACACCGACGACTCTTTGCCGTCGCCGCCGTCCGTGATGTGCGCGGCGCCCGGCCGCGATGCGCCGCCGCGCCTTCTCAGGGCACCGTGAGACTACGTATCCCGGGCGTGGCGGCGCGGTTGTAGGCGATCGAATAGCGAATGGCTCGGCGCTTTTCGGGCCATTCCGCCGCTCCGCAATCACATTGCAGTGGGCGGGGAATCGCCATTCTTGACGCGACGGAAGATTGGGCCAGACGATGAACGATACCCTCCCGGTCGATCCACCACGATTCATGGCCCGGCCCACCCGCTTCCTGTTCTTCACGGGCAAGGGAGGGGTGGGGAAGACGTCAGTCGCGTGCGCGGCGGCCCTATCGCTTGCCGACCGCGGCAAGTCGGTCCTGCTGGTCAGCACCGACCCGGCCTCCAATCTCGACGAGATACTGGATGTGCCGCTGACGAATCACCCGGTCGCGGTGCCACAGGCTGCCCGTCTGGACGTCCTGAATATCGATCCGACGGCGGCAGCCGAAGCCTATCGCGCGCGGGTACTGGAGCAGATGGGCGCCGAGGCAAGCGCGCAGGAACTCGACACTGTTCGCGAACAGCTTTCCGGGGCGTGTACCACCGAGATCGCCGCGTTCGATGAATTCGTCGGACGGCTCGCCGATGAAGACGGCGCCTATGATCACATCGTCTTCGATACGGCGCCGACGGGGCATACGCTGCGGCTGCTCAGCCTGCCCAAAGCCTGGAGCGGCTTCCTGGCGGACAATGACCAGGGTGCCTCATGCCTGGGGCCGCATTCAGGGCTCAAGACGCAGGAAGAGCGGTTCAGAACGGCAATGCGGGCGCTACGCGATCCGTCGACCACCACCGTCATCCTCGTGACCCGGCCGGAACGTGGGGCGATCGCCGAAGCGGGCCGGACCTCGGACGAATTGCGCGCGCTTGGACTCGGCAATCAGCACCTGGTCGTGAACGGCGTGTTCCATGCCAGCGACCCGTCAGATGCGACAGCCGAGTCACTGGAGACCCAGGGGCAGCAAGCGCTGGCCGAGATGCCGGCCGTGCCTCGAGCGCTTCCGCGCGACGACATCCCGCTACGGCCCTTCGAGATGATGGGGCTGGATGCGCTGCGTGCGCTGCTGCGACCTGGCCCCTTCGCGGCGCCCCATGCCGGATCCGCTATCGCTGCGCCATGGGTCGGCGACCTGCCCGGCCTCGATCGACTGGTCGACCTGCTCGCGGCGGACGGCAAGGGGCTGATCATGGTCATGGGGAAAGGCGGGGTGGGCAAGACCACCATCGCCACCGCGATCGCGCTCGGGCTGGTCGAGCGCGGCCATGGCGTCCATCTCAGCACCACCGATCCCGCCGCTCACCTGGAGATGACGCTGGCCGGGAATGTCCCGGGCCTCCTTGTAGACCGCATCGACCCCAAAGTGGAAACCGAGCGCTACATCGCCAAGGTCATGGAGCAGCGCGGCAGCTCGCTCGATGCTCAAGGGCAAGCCCTGCTGCGCGAGGACCTGGCCTCGCCCTGCACGGAGGAAGTCGCCGTCTTCCACGCCTTTTCGCACATTGTCGCCGAAGCGCGCAGCGCCTTCGTCGTGCTGGACACGGCACCCACCGGACACAGTCTGCTGCTCATGGACGCCACCGGCGCCTATCACCGGCAGATGACGCGCCAATCGGCTTTGCACGCGCCCGGCCGCATCACCACACCGCTGATGCGGCTCCAGGATCCCGACTATACGCGGATCCTCCTGGTCACCCTCGCCGAAACCACGCCGGTATCGCAGGCAAGTGCGCTGCAGGACGATCTGCGGCGCGCACAGATCGAGCCCTATGCCTGGATCATCAACAAGAGCCTGCTGGCGGCCGGGTCGGGCGACGCGCTGCTGCGCCAGCGGCTCGCGGGCGAGCGGAAACAGATCGATCGCGTCCGCGGCGCGATGGCGAAGAGGCTCTTCTTCGTGCCGTGGCAGGCGACTCCCCCGGTCGGCGTCGCCGCGCTCGAACGGCTCGCGCGTGACCGCGCCACTTGCAACGACCAGCCGCCGCCGCTCTCCAAGGCGATTTAGTCTTGCGCATCATCCGCCAAGCCTGATCAACAGCCTGATTTTACCGGTTTTCCCGGGCCAGAAAAGCAAGGCGGAAAAACGAAGATATCACGACGGGAGCTGACGCCCGTTGTCGGTCCAGCATTCGGTTTCCTTCCTACCGCTTGGCCCCGCGATTGGGGATATAGGCCTGTCCTGACTTGTCCGCTTCGGCCTTGGCCGGCGTATCGGGAAACAGGTCGTTCATCTTGCCCGGCAAATTCGGCTGGACATACCATTGCGGGGGAAAATCGGCCGCGTGCGTGCCGTTCACGTCGCGATGAACCAGGCCGCTGCTGGTCTTTTCCGTATAGGGCACGACATGCTGGCCTTTGCTGTTGGCGAGCTGCTCGAACAGGGCGTGGCGCAGCACCAGCTTGCGGTCGAAATAGGCCGGATCATCAATCAGATTGTGCATCTCATCCGGGTCTTTGGTGAGATCGTAGAGTTCCTCGGTATCCCACACGCCATGATATTGGATGTACTTTACCCGATCACGCTCGATCGCGAAGGTCGTCGGTGTCTGCGGGAAGGTCCATTCCCAATAATATTCATAGACGAAGTCGCCCGGCTTCCAGTCGGCCGGCTTCAGCCTGCCCTCGGCGAGGCCAAGCCAGCTCTTGCCCTCCATCTGCTTCGGCTCGGGCACATGCGCGACATCGAGAAAGGTCGGCGCCAAATCGAGATTGCGCACCACGGCGGGGTTGGTCACGCCCCTTGGCAGCAGCCCTGGCGCATAGGCGATCATCGGCACGCGGATCGAAGGCTCATAGGCGTTGCGCTTGTCGATCAGGCCGTGATCACCGATCAGGAAACCATTGTCCGAATAGAACACGATCATCGTGTTCTTCTCCAGCCCCGCCTTTTTCAGATAGGCCAGGATCCGACCCAGGCTCTCATCGACGGGCGACAATGTGCGATAGATGTCGCGCACCTGCTCGGTCAGCTTGCGATCGGTATGATAGGGGAAGTCAGCGCCGTGCCAGCTGTTGCGCTGGTTCTGCACCCACATAGGCTTGCCCTGATTGTTCTCCGGCGTGTTCGCCATGCTGGCCGGCAGCCTGATCGCGAGATCGGCATATTGGGTCTTGTAGCGGTCCGGCGGCAGCGGATCGGAATGGACTGCCTTGTGGCTCAGATAGAGGAAGAATGGCTTTTTGGGATCACGACCCTTTTCCAGCCAGTCCATCGCATAGTCGGTAAGCTCGTCAGTGATATAGCCGGTGCGCTTGACGACCTTGCCGTCGACATTCAGCGTCTGGCGCTCGCCCGCCGCGACCTGGCTTGGCGATAGCTGGTCGGTCGGGAAATAGGTGCCCTGCCCCTTGAAGCTCACCCATTTGTCGAACCCGGCGCGCGGCGCATCGGTGTCGCTGCCCATATGCCATTTGCCGAAGAAGCCGGTCTGATAGCCGGCCTGCTGCAGATAGGCGGGGAAGAAGATCAGCCCCGCCTCGGATGAATTATTGTTGTCGATCACGCCGTGGTTGCGCGCGGTCTGTCCGGTCAGGATCGTCGCGCGGCTCGGCGAGCATAGCGACGAGGTGACGAGCGCATTGGGGAAATAGACGCCGTTCTTCGCGAGATAGTCGATATTCGGCGTCCGGAGCCCCGGAGTGAGGAAGCCCATCGCGTCGTAGCGCAGGTCATCGACCAGCACGAAGACGATATTCTCCGGGCGCGCAGGGGCGGCCGGCGTTGCCGGGCCTTTGGCCCAGACGGGGGCGGAAATCAGCGCACAGGCGGCAAGCGCTGCGGTGCGCAGGCGAGAGAGGCGGCCGAGGGTCACTGTCTATCCTTTTCGCGAAGCACGCAGCGAAAGCCGATATGGCTGGTGGAGGAATCGATCGGCTGGGCATGCCGCGCCGCAGGGCGATAGCGCTGGCAATAATTGGGTGCGCACAGATGCGACCCGCCCTTGAGCACCTTGCGGCCGATCGGCACGTGCGGCGTACATGGATCGAGGCTGTCGCGCTCCCTGCCGCCGCGCGGGTTGGCCGGCACGCAACAGGCGCCCTTGAACTTCTTCTTCTCGACCGTCGGAAACGACCACCAATCGGCGGTCCATTCCCAGACATTGCCGATCATGTCGAACAGCCCATAGCCGTTGGGCGGGTAGGTGCCGATCGGAGAGGTGCGCTCCCACCCGTCGAGCAGCTGGTTGGCGAACGGAAAGGCCCCCTGCCAGTAATTGGCGAGCATCCGCCCCTCGGGCGCGAGTTCGTCACCCCAGGCGAATTCCACGCCCTCCAGCCCGCCGCGCGCGGCATATTCCCATTCCGCCTCGGTCGGCAGGCTCTTGCCCACCCAGGCGGCATAGGCCTCGGCGTCGCCATAAGCGATGTGGACGACCGGATGATCCGGCAGATCGTCGATCGTGCTGCCCGATCCCAGCGGATGGCGCCAGTCCGCACCGAATTTAAAGTGCCACCACCGGGTGAAATCCTCCAGGTCGACCGGGCCTGCAGTCCGCTCGAACACCAAAGATCCCGGCTGCGCCATCTCGATCGGCATGCCCGGATAGTCCGCAGGATCGGGGGCGATCTCTGCCAGCGTGCGATGACCGGTCGCCGCCACGAACCGTGCAAACTCGCGGTTGGTCACCGGCGCCTCGTCGATCCAGAAGGAATCGACGCGTACCGGGCGTACCGGCGCCTCTTCCGGGTAGAAACGCTCTGACCCCATCGCGAAGGTGCCACCGGCAATCTGGCGCATGCCAGCGATCGACGTGGTCACCATCGCAGCTGTTCCTCACCGCAAAAGGCATCCACCGGGCTCCGTCCGGTGAAATCAGCCTCGCCCACCAGCCGCCGAACCAGCTCGCGCTGATTATCGGCGAGAGAGCAATACGCGTTGATATAGGTCGAGAAATTGGGCGCGTCGTAGAGATAATAAGGCTGGCCGAACGACACCAGCAGCGTCGGCACCTCGCGGTTGAACTGCGCCATCGCCTTGCGCGGCCCACCGTGCAGCCTGGCCATGTCGAGATAGATATGGCCGAGGCTGGGCGTCGCTTCCTGCCCGACCAGATACACCAGCAAATCGGTATCGGCCGGCGTTGGGAAATGGTCGCGATCATAGGCACGCAGCTCGAAGCCGCGCTGCCGCATTTCCTCATGAAACGGCGCGAAACTCCGCGCGGGCGCGCCTGAGAAAAAGCTCCAGCCCTCCTCGCCGATCACCGTGACGCGCCGATGGCGGACGGGATCGAGCGGCAACAGCGCCTGCGTATCCTTGACCAGGGTCAGCCCCTGGCCCGCCGCGCGCGCCGCCGTGGCCAGATCCGCCGGTCGCCGCAGCTGGGCGCGCACCGCGTCGCGCGGCGCGAGCCGTTCCTCCACGGTTGCGCGGTGCAGGCCGAGCTTCGCCTTCAGCGTCAGCATCCGCGTGACGGCCTCGTCGAGCCGGGCCTCGCTCAGCCGCCCCTCGCGCAGCCCCTTGAGCATCAGCGCCATGTCCGATCGCGGCTCGCGGCTGAACAGGAAGACGTCGCAGCCATTCTCGATCAGCGCCGGAACCGCCTCTTCACGATCCATCCAGCTGGTGAGCCCGCCCATCGGCGTCGCGTCCGACACGACGAGGCCGCGAAACCCCAGCCGGTCGCGGAGGAGAACCTCGTTGAGAAGATGGGACACCGAGGCCGGGCAAAAGGCCTCGCGTCCCGCATCCGGTATCAGTGACCGCAAAAAGGCGGGCAGCGCGATATGCGCCGACATCACGGTCATCACGCCGTCGCCGATCAGCGCGCGATAGATTCGGCCGAAACTGTCGTCCCATGCAGCCAGATCGAGCGAATTGACGGTTGTCGCCAGATGCTGGTCGCGATCATCGATGCCGTCGCCCGGCCAGTGCTTTGCGGTCGCGGCGATGCCATGGGCCTGCAACACGCGGACATAAGCGCGTGCCTGGGCCATCACCGTCTCGGTGTCCGCACCATAGGAGCGCGTGCCGACGATCGCGTTGCGAAACGCGCGGTTGATGTCGACCACCGGCGTGAAGGACCAGTTATAGCCGAGTGCCCGACTCTCACGCGCGACGATCGCTGCGATCTCCTCGGAAAGCGCCAGATCGTCGCATGCCGCGATCCCCATCTGGTTGGGAATGTGCGTCGCGAAGGGATAGCTGGTCGTGCCCCCCTCAATATCGCCCGAGAGGATCAGCGGCACCTCGGCGCCATCAAGCGCGTCGCGTGTCGCGCGCCAGGCAGCAGCGAGATCGCCGCTCGGAAAGCGATGGATACCGCCCGGGGCGAGCGCTGACAGGCCGGCAGTCTCCTCGGCGGTATCGTCGCGGCTCGACAGCACGAAAAGCTGAGCGATCCGGGCCTCGGTACCGAGGCTGTCGCGGGTACGCTCCACCCATAGGCGATCCGCCGGAGACAGCGCCAGCGGATCAGATATCGGGCGCGCATCCTCGAACGCGGGCAGCTCGGTTGGCGAGCCGGGCGTCATGCGATGCCCTCGGCCAATTGTGCTGCCTTGAGCCCCTTCATCCCGATCAGCAGAAAGACCAGCGCCAGCGGCGAAAAGATGGCGCAGGTGATCGCGATGGCCTCCGGCAGGCGTTGCGGATCCGCGAAGCCGTAATCGGTGATCAGCGCGACGACCGTCGGGCCCAATGTGCCGCCGACCAGGTTCGCCAGCAGCATGTACCCGGCCGAGACCAGCGCCCGCATGCGGTTGGGGGTGAGATCCTGGAGCGCGGCGAGGCCGCCGCCGAGATTGAAGCCGGCGAAGAAGTTCATTGCCCCGATCATCGCCAGCGCCATTTCCGGTAGCGGCACCAGCGGAAAGCCGATCGTGAGCGGCACCAGCGCGACGAACCCGATAAGCGCCACCAGCAGATTGCCGCGCGGGAAACCGAGGCGATGCAGCCAGCTGGCGCAGAAGCCGCCGGCCAGGGCGCCGGTCGTCCCGCAGAAGAACACGACCAGCCCGTAGCGCGCGCCGATCTCAGCGATCGTCCAGCCGAATTTTCGCCCGAAAAAGGCGGGAATCCACGCACCCGTGCCGTTGCCGACAAGGATCATCATCGCGAAACCCAGTCCGATCCCGAAATAGGCCGCCTTGCGCGAAAGGACATGAGCGAAGAACGCCTTGAGCGGCACCGAGCCGGTATCCGATACCAGCCCGCGGCGCGCTGGCTCGCGGATCGCCAGCACCAGCAGCGACAGCAGCAAGCCCGGTATGCCGAGCGCCAGGAAGATCACGTGCCACCCCTTGACCGTCCCGATCACCGGCAGGGCGATCGAGCTTTCGGGCGGGAGCACGCTGGCGACCAGGCCGCCGATGAGCAGCGCCAGCGCGCCGCCCAGATACACGCCCATCTGGTAGACGCCCATCGCCGAGGCGAGACGTTCGCGCGGAAAATAGTCGGCCAGCAGCGAGTAGGCCGAAGGGCTGAACCCAGCCTCGCCCGCACCGACGCCCACCCGCGCCACGAACAAGGCACCGAAGGATCGCACGAGCCCGCAGGCCGCGGTTGCCAGGCTCCACACGAAAACCGAGGCAGCGATGATGTTGCGCCGATTGGACCGATCGGCCAGCCGCGCCACCGGAATACCGACGCCGACATAGAAGAGCGTGAAGCTCAAGCCGTACAACAGGCTCATCGCCGTATCGGACGCGTGCAGATCCTGTTTGATCGGTTGCACCAGAAGCGCGAGCGCCTGCCGGTCGACGAATGCCAGCGTGTTCGCCAGCATCAGCACGATCGCGACGAACCATGCGGTGCGCGCGGGGGGCCAGGCCGGCGCATCGTCAGGGGCAGGGATCAATTCTTTTCCTTCGGGAATGCATCCTGGAGAGGCGCGCGCTGCTGGAAGCGCGCCGCGGCCTCGCCAAGCGGCGGATTGCTGTATTTGCGCGCCTCGCGCCACCAGAGCGCCTGCATCTCGGCGAGTTTCTTCGGCATCTCTCGCGAAAGATCACGTGCCTCGGCGGGGTCTTTCGACAGGTCGAAGAGTTCCCATTGGTCGGTCGTGAAATCACTGCCGATGCGGTGCATCGCGACGGCCCGCCAATTGCCCGAGGTGATCGCGCGATTGCCGCGCAGCTCGAAGAACTGGACGGTCCGCGTCTCGCGCGCGGCGCCGGACGCCAGGCTCGCCCGGAAGCTGTGGCCGGCGACCGGAATCTGCCGGACTCCGTCGATTCTGGCGGCGAAACGCGTGCCGGCCACATCGAGCAGCATCGGCGCGATATCGACCGTATCGACATATTGATGGCGGATCGCGCCGCCGTCATGGATGACCCTGGGCCAGGACACGATGAGCGGCGTCCGCACCCCGCCGAGATAGGGCCATACCTTGTAGCGCCTGAAGGGGCTCACCCCGGCCATTGCCCAGGGTCGCTGATATTCGGCCTCGGTCTTGTCTGTACCCAGCTCGGACAGTCGCGCCTTCATCTCCGCGATGCTTGGCTGGTTGTGCCGGTACATGCCTTCGAAGGATCCGGTCTGCCCGGCTTCGCTGGCAGCGCCATTGTCCGAAAGCAGCACGATCAGCGTGTTGTCATATTGGCCGCGTTGCTTGAGCGCGGCCACGAGACGGCCGATCTGCACATCTGCATGTTCGATGAAGCCGGCATAGACCGCCATGAAGCGGGCGAACACAAGCTTCTCGTCGTCGGTCAGGCTCGCCCAGGCACGGTCGCCGGGATTGGCCGGCGGCAGCACCGTGTTCGCCGGAATCAGGCCGTTGGCCTTCAACCGCTCGAAGCGTTCCCGCCGGATGGCATCCCACCCCTTTTCGTACACGCCGGCATAATGGTCGCTATAGGCGGTCGGCACCTGGATCGGCGCGTGGGCAGCACCAAGCGCGAGATAGACGAAGTTCGGTCGCGTGGTGTCGCTGAGCGACCCAATCGCATGGTCGATCAGGTCTTCCGAAAGATGATAGCCGGGCGTGTCCGGCTTGGGGAGCGGCTGATTGCCCCGAATAAGCGCCGGATGATATTGGTCGGTCCATCCCGAGATGAATCCGTAATAGTCGTCAAAGCCGCGCTGGAGCGGCCATGAGGCGTTCTTGCCCGGCGTGCCGTCCTCGAACTCCGGCGCCAGATGCCATTTGCCGATAGCGTGGGTGGCATAGCCCGCGGCGTGCAGTGCCTGTGCGAGGGTCTGCGCGTTCCCGGGCAGCTCGTCCCGGTCCTTGGTCATGTTCGTCGGGTCGGGCCGCTCGGCGGGCAGATCGGCCATGCGCACCGTCTGGTTGTTGCGCCCGGTGAGCAGCGCCGCCCGCGTGGCCGTGCAGACCGCCTTGCTGTCGAAGCGGTTGTAGCGGAGCCCGTCACGCGCCAGCGCATCGATGTTGGGCGTACGGATCTCGGAGCCGAACGCCCCGAGATCCGAAAAGCCGACATCGTCCAGGACAATGAGGATGATATTGGGGCGTTGCGCCGGTGCGGGACGCGATGCGCCGCCCGCACCGGCCAGCGCCGGCATCGCCCCGATCGGGGTTAGCAACATCGTTCCCACTGCCAGGGCCGCCAGACTGCGCTTCATCAACTCCGCCTTCCGAATATGCCGATGTAAGGGACGATGCTGGAACCAGATGCCGATCGTTGACCTGATGCCGAGCGCGACGAACCACCGGCCCGCCGCGGTAACCAAGCGGCTCCATCATCGGGAGCGAGGGTCAAAAAGGTTCCTTCCGGATGACGTCCTGAAGCACCGTTCGACGCTTGAGACGCGGCGCTCCTCACATTCCGTCCAGCAATTGCGTCGAACGGGTCAAAGCATCGGGAAAGATCGGATTTGGGATAAACTCCGGAGTCCCGCGTTCGTCGCGATGCTCGTCGGGAACGCCGCTGGTATTGATATACCAGTTCAACAGACGCCGCTGCATGTCAGCCCGCACGGAAGCCATGCCGCTTTCGTCGATCAGGTTGCGCGCCTCGCCCGGATCATTACGTCGATCATAGAGCTCGTCCTGGCCAGCCGGTCGCGAGATGTAGGTGTAATGCCTGGTTTTGATCGATGCATCCCGCGAGATCATGGCGGGGTCGTTATTTTGCAGCGCCCCCTTGCCGGCATAGACACCGCCGCGGGGTGGCTCGAACGCCTGGGGCTCGTAGATGTTGTAGCCGCCTTCGCTGAAGGCTGCCCGCCTGGCATCGCCTGCGGCCCCCTGCAATTGAGCCGTGAGATTTCGCGCAAAATGGGTATGTGTGGCGCGCGTTCCGGCAAGATCCAGGAAGGTCGGCATTATATCGAAGAGTTCGGTCATCTCTTCGACCACATGACCAGACGCTCCGCCAGGAACCTGTGCGATCAAGGGCACATGGGTCAGGCAGCTCTCCAATCCGCTCGGCCATTTCTCTACCAGGCCATAATCACCGGCATAGTCCCCGTGATCGGAACTGACGAACAGCGCGGTGTCCTGTGCATGGCCAGTACGCTCCAGCGCTTCGAGCATCTCGCCGAGCAGCCAGTCCGTATAGGCAACCTGATCATAATAGGTCGCGCGGACCTGGCGCATGGTCGCGTCATCGACCGCATCGAGGCCATATTCCTTCCTGATCCCCCGGTGAAAATTCGGCTTCTTCGGCAAATTGGGGGGGACCAGCGCCGGGATCGCATTCGCCTTGTAGGTCCCCGCAAATCCGTCGGGCGCGCGATAAGGCGGATGGGGCTGGAACAAGGGCAAGAAGATGCAAAATGGCCGATCCTGCTCCTTGCGCTCCAGAATATGGATCGCGTTCTGGAGCGTAAGATAGTCGCTGTTGGCCCGCCGGTCGCCGCCCCCGGGCATCAGCATGGTCAAAGGCCCGGCAGGGCGCGCACCCATCAGAACCGACGGACCGGTACGCGGCGCGTCAGCCCATTCGGTGACGCTGTCGGCGAAGCTTTCCGGCGCGAGAGCATCGTTCTTCCCGAACCAGAATATGTCGTAACCGGCATTCTTCAGATAGCGGAACATATTCGGTTCCGACTGTCGAAGGAGATAGAACAGGCTGCGGTGCCCACGCACGCTGGTTGGCCAACCCGTCAGCATGCTGCATCGCGATTGTGCGCATACCGGATTCTGCACGTGGCATTCGGCAAAGCGGGTGCCCCGTTTCGCCAAAGCATCGAAATTAGGCGTACGCACTACCGGGTTGCCGTAACAAGCCAAAGCATCGGCACGCAGTTCGTCGGGAAAGTACAGAATCAGGTTAGGCCGCCGGCTGAGCGGCGGCGGCCCCGAGCCGAGCAGCGCCCCGGCAAGGGGATAAGGCCCCGAAAGCGCACCCATTGCCAGGGTCGCGGCCGTCGCCGACAACATTCGGCGCCTGCTCAGCATGGGGTCACTGTTCACAACCTCTCCTGACTACATTGCTCGGGCAAATCCGGGCGGCTCGCGTTGTGACAGAGATCAGGTGATCGATCCCGGTAAATGCAGATGCCTCATCACGATCAATGCGGACCATGGCCGTTGCGGCGACAAAAGCCATGGCCCGAAAGTCTCGATCAGGAGCTCACTACCCACCTGTTCAGAATCGGACTCCCAAAGTTGCCCCAAAGTAGCGATCGGCATCCTTGTTATAGGTCGCCGTCAGGTCGTAGGGCTTCGCCGCCGTTGCCAGCAACGAGTTGTGGCTCACGCTGGTATAATAGTTCACGTCGAACATGTTCTTCACGAACACCGACAGGCTGTAGCGCTTGTCGATCGTGTGGATCCCGATCGAGGCATCCACCAGCGTATATGCTTCCTGGACCAGCAGCGGATCCTGCTCGATCGCGAATTGCTGCTTGCTCTGGAAATTGACGCCCACCTGCACGACGCCGGCCAGCGTGTTGCTGATATCGTGTTCCCAGCGCGGGGTGAGGCTGACCCGGACCTTGGGCGAAGCCGGCAGCGTTGCATTGCGCAGGTTCTGCTGTGGCGTGGCGCCAGCGGCGGTGCGATAGCAGATATTCACCGGTGTGCCGGTCATGACCGGCGCAGCGGCCTGGAACTGCAGCGGGCAGTTCAACCCATCGATGTTCACCGTCGAATCGGTGTAGGTGAAGGATGCATCGACCGTAAAGTTTCGGCTTGGACGCAGTGTCGCCTCCACCTCCACACCCTGCGACCGCGACGTACCCGCATTGGTCGCGACGAACGAGGTGACGCCGGTCCCCGGATCGCTGCGATTGGCCTGCACCTGCAGGTTCGTATAGTCCGCGCGGAACACGGCGAACGCCATGCTCAGCGTGCCGTCCGACGTACGCCCCTTCACGCCGACCTCATAGGCGTTGACATATTCCGGCTTGAGCGTGGCCTGTTTGGTGAAGTCGGTCGCTGCCTCCATGTTATAGCCCACGCCCTTATAGCCGCGGGTATAGGTGGCGTAGGACTGCAGCGTGCGGCTGAACTCATATTGCAGCCCGACCTTGCCGGTAAGCGATGTATCATGAGCGGTCTTGGTGCCGGCCCCGGTTTTGGGCACCCCCGTCAGCAAGGTGTCGCCTGCGACCAGCGTGCCGAGCTGGGTACCATAGTTGCTGCCGTTCTCATATTGTAGGCGCAGCCCGCCGAGTGCCTTCAACCCGCCGACGATGCGATATTCCAACTGGCCGAATGCAGCGACGCTGTTGGTCGTCAGCTCGGCGAAGCTCGAGGACGACTGATAGGTCGGGGCAGCGCAGGGCTGACCGATCACGCCCGTCGCGCAGACGGCCCGGCGACGGGAAAAGGGACGCTTGATATCCCCATGGCTGTAATACACCCCGCCGACATAGGTCAGGTCATGGCTCCCGTTCGAACCGAGGCGAAGCTCTTGCGAGAATTGCGAGAGATCGAGGATGCCCTGGTTGAGATTCCAGGAGGCGTAGGTAGCGCCGCTGCCGACGAAGAGGACTGGATCGGAATCGGTCCGGTCGATCGGCTGGTTCACCTTCAGATAATAGTCCTGATAGGCCGTGATCGAGGTCAGCGTGGCCGGCCCCAGATCCCAGTCGGCCTGCAGCGAGAAGGTCTTCTGGTTGCTTTTCGACGTGGTGAGCGTGTCCTCGGAAACCTGGCGGTTCGTCGGCGATGCGACGACCGGCGCCTCGAGCTGCGCCACCACCGGATTGTCCACCCGGATCGATGAGGAAATGCAGCAATCCGTATCGGCCTTGCGATATTCGGCGCTCAGCAGGAATTTGAGATTGTCGGTCGCGTCCCATTCGAGCTTGCCGCGCACGCCCCAGCTTTTCTGCCCGTTCACCTGGCGCTTGAGCGTGGTGTTGTAGGTGATGCCGGGCACGTCGTTGTAGAAGCCGGTGAGGCGGGCGCTCACCGTATCGGACAGCGGGCCGGAAATCGTTCCTTTCGCGCGATATTCCCCATGTTCTGCAATCGTGCCTTCAACCCGCCCTTCGAAGTCGCGGGTGGGCCGCGCGGTCACGATGCTGATCACGCCGGCGCTCGCATTCTTGCCGAACAGCGTCCCTTGCGGACCGCGCAGCACTTCAACCCGCTCGATGTCAGCCAGATCGGCAAATCCCTGCGCCTGGCGCGCCTGCACGACGCCGTCGACCACGACCGACACCGAGGATTCCACACCCTGCCCAAACAGAGCGGTGCCGACGCCGCGAATCCTGAGCGTGGTATTCGTCGCATTGGGGCCCTGCTGAAAGGTGAGCGAGGGGATGGCCTGAGTCAGCGTGCTCGTATCGTTCACCTGTCGATTGGCCAGTGAGTCGCCGGTGATGGCGGTGACGGCAAGCGGCACGTCCTGCAGGCGCTCGCTCCGCTTCTGGGCGGTGACGATGATATCGCCGATCTGGGCAGCTTCCGGGGCGTCAGGCGCGGCGCTGACCGCCACGGCCTCGCCCGACGGGGCGGTTGCGTCCGCAACCGGCGGCACCTGCTGCGCGAGCGCCGGCGCCGCGAGGGTGAACGCGACCGCCATAGCGCTGGCGGCACTGGACAGGCGAATGAAAGGACGAAGATCGGTCATTGTTTTTCCGTTTCCCTACTTGCCGCCCGTACGGCAGCCACATTCGGGAAAGGCGTGCAGCCTGACACGCTGATCCTCCCCCATCCCTCCGATCTGCGCCGGTTGTAGCGCTACATGCTCGGCGATCCCGACCCTGTCAATCGGTTTTTTGTAGCGCTACACGATCAATGCGCTTAGGAGGCAATCATGAGCAGCCGCCCGATATCTCGACGATCCAGCAGCGCTGTGACCATGCATGCGGTGGCCAAACACGCCGGCGTCTCGCCGATGTCGGTGTCCAATGTGATCAACGGCCGCCGCGTTTTGCCGCACACCCGGGAGGCAGTGCTCCGGGCGATTGCCGATCTCGACTACAAACCCAACGCGGCCGCCCGGGCTCTGGCGAGCGCGTCGCCGGTGCGGATCGGGCTGTTGTACAACAGCCCGGAAAGTGCGTTCGTCAGCGCACTGCTGGTGGGGGCGCTCGATGCGGCAACGCGTTTCGGGGCGCAATTGCTGATCCGCAGGTTCGAGGAGCACCGGACGCTTTCCGACATCCTGTTCGACATGGTCGAGGGCGGCGCCAACGCGCTGATCCTGCCAGCCCCCTATTGCGAGGCTGCGAGTGGAACCGGTCTGATCGAGCGACTGAACGTGCCGCTGATCGCACTCTGCTCCGGCAGCGAATTGCCTGACATGTCGTCGGTTCGCGTCGACGACGCCGCCGCCGCCCGCGACATGACCAACTATCTGATCGGCCTCGGTCATCGGCGCATCGGCTTCGTACGCGGGGCGCAAAATCATATCATCAGCAGGACACGTTTCGAGGGCTATCGCCTGGCCTTGCTTGAGCATGACCTGGAGCTGGATCCGGACCTTGTCGTCGACGGCGATCTCACCTTCGATTCGGGTCTGGGGGCGACGGAGCAGCTTCTCTCGCTGCGCCAACCGCCGACCGCGATTTTCGCGAGCAACGACGACATGGCCGCCGCCATAGTTTCAGTCGCCCATCGTCGGGATATCCGCGTGCCCGACCAGCTTTCCGTCGCGGGATTCGACGACAGCCCGATCTCCCGGAAAATCTGGCCCGCCCTCACCACCGTCCGGCAACCGATCGTCGATATGACCGAGATCGCGGTTGAGTCGCTGATCGAGATCCTTGGAAATCCCGCGACGAAGGAGCCGCTGGCGACCTTCACGACCTATGCCGATTATTCTCTGGTGATCCGCGGCTCCACCAGCGCGCCTGGGCTTTGCTGAGCACGCGGGAACGGCGGCGACGCTGCGAGCGGCCCGCGATCGTCGGTCGGCTTTACCGTCATACGGGATCATCGATTGCCTTTTCGAGCGCCGCCCACAGGGCCTCGGTCGCGACGCAAATCGTGACATCATGTGCTCGACGGTCACCGCTCCAGATGTGTCACGCCATATCCGGATAGTGTGGCACGAGATCGCCGAGGGTAGCTTCAAGCTGGCCCAGCCACGGGGCGAACATCCGCCAGTGTTCGACCGCATCGGTGAAGATCGGCTGGCGCACCTGTTCGGAACTGGCCGTGCGCACCGCTCGGCGCGTGCGCCAGAATTCGAGACAGGCGTCCTCGAACGGCACGCCGACATGATCGAGCAGGCGACGCACCTCGCCCGGCGTGTCCGCGACCATCTGCTCATAGATCACGCGGTGGACAGCACCCGGCGCAGCGCGGTCGAACGCCGCCATATGCGTGACATAGTCGCGATAGTAGCGGCCGATATCGACCAGGTCGTAGGAAAAGGCCTGCCCGCGCGCGAAATGCTGTTTCCATCCCGAGAAACAGCAGGCCATCGGGTGGCGCCGGGCGTCGATGATTTTCGCGTTGGGCAGGATAAGCCGGATGAGGCCGACATGCTGCCAGTTGTTCGGCATCTTGTCGATGAAGAGCGGCTTGTCTGTGTGGCGGTGGACGCGGGTGCGCTCGATATATTCCTCGCCCAGCCGAAGTCGGTCAGCCGGCGTCAGGGCGTTCGCCATCGCGCCGAAATCGGGGAATTCGCCTTCATCCACCCGCGATTGCAGTCGACTGGCGATGATCATCATCTCCGCCAGTTCCATCGTCCCTTCCACCTGGCTGTGGCTGGCAAGGATCTGCTCGACCAGAGTCGAGCCGGAGCGCGGCAGGCCGACGATGAAGATCGGGTCCGGCGCCCGGCAGCCGCCCTCGCCCATCCCAGCAAGGAAAGCGCTGGTGAAGACGTTCGTTGCAGCGGCGACTTCAGCGGAGAAGCCCTCTGCGTCATGCAGCACCATCGGCCGGCGCAGGCGGTTGCCCAGCTCATAATGCCGGAAGGAGGCAGGATAGTCCTTCGCGTCCTCCAGGGCCTTGCCCAGGGAGAAATGGAGGTGGAAGACATCTTCCTGGCTGGTCGCCTCACCCTGCTCAAGGGACTCGAGCGCCGCTTGCATCGCGGCGATGTCGTCTGCGCCCAGCTTCACCGTCTTGAGGTTGGCGAGGCTCCACCATGCTTCGCCCATGGTCGGCTGGTGAGTCACTGCCTGGCGATAGGCGTGGATGGCATCGGCCTGCCTGCCCAGCGTCTTCAGGACATGGCCCAGATTCTGCCAGATCTGCGGCTGCTCCGGTTGCTGCGCCAATAGTCTTTCGTAGATCTCCCGCGCCCGATCCTGATCGCCCAGACGTACCAGCACTGACGCCATGAGTCCGTCATGGCCGGGATTGTTGAGCGGCGAGCCGGTCAGTATCTCGGCATGCTCGAGCGCCTCGGACAGGCGATTGCTCTGGAGCAGCAGGCGGATCAGGAAGTCACGCGCCAGATCGTAGCCGGGGGCGAGATCGACTGCGCGTTCGACCAGCGCCAGCGCCTCGGTCATGTCGCCCCGCCGCCAGATGATCTCGCCCAACAGGCGGCAGGTGGCCGGATCGTCGGGCAGCCGCCCGAGCCGGGCCTTCAGGATCGCCTCGCTGTCGTCGAGCCGGTTTTCGTTCATCGCGACCGCGGCCGCGAGCAGTTCGGGGTCGCGGGACGAGGCGTGCACGCCGGAAAGATCGGCACGCCAGGCGTCCTGGACGCGGCCTGCCTTTCGCAGCTCCCGCGCCAACAGGAACCAGCCCGTCGCCACATTCGGCTGCTGCCGGGTCAGGCTTTCCAGCGCGGCGATTGCCTGCCCGGCATCGCCTGCCTCGCTTGCGGCTTGCGCCAGTTCCCAGATCACTGCCAGCGCACGCGGCTGGCTGCGGGCCAGGGCGGCAAGACGCGGCAACGCGGCCTTCGGCTTGTCCAGGCGTCGCAAGGCCTGGCACGCGAGAAACTCTGCCGGCGGGAAACCCCGCACCTGAGTCAGGATCGCTTCGGCCTGCGACAGCGCCCCCGCCGGTTGCGTGTCCAGCAGTTGCACGGCGCGCTCGAACGCCTGAGCCGGCGAGAGCTTGGTGATCATGCGAGCAGTGTTCGTGCCGGCGTCCATCGGGGCCCCCTTATTCTCTTCGCAGCTGCAGAATGAAACCGATTTGGTTGTTGCGCAACCGGTGAATCCGGATGCCCGGCACGGTGCCGATATAAGGGTGTTGACTCTTTGGTACGTTGCAGCATTATGAAACTTGGACGACCGTCATATTTGCTCAAAAAAGGGCGGAAGTCCAAGGGGAAGTTAGATCAGAATATTATGCTGCGCCCTCGCGCGGCAGGCCGGAGAACACAGGCTGTTCCCGGTCGCGGAGGCTCTTTGCCTTGGCGAGGGCGAGCCCAAAACACGTGCCCGCAGTCATGGTGCGGCGCAATAAATGCGCGCGCCTGAATGTCGAGATTGGAGAGGGAGGTTTCATCAAGGGGAGTCTTGAATATGAAAATGCAATCTCGTCGCCGGTCGCAATGGATGAGGGTCCTGGGGGCCACCACGATGTTGGCCGGCTTGGCCTTGCCCGGCATGGCGCTCGCGGCCGAAGATCCGCCCGCTGTCCCGGCTGCGGCCGTCCCGGCCGCGTCCGATCCCGTCGCGGACACGCAAGCAGGTCTTGGCGAAATCCTCGTGACCGCGACGCGCCAGTCCCAGAGCATCCAGAAGGTGCCGATCTCGATGCAAGCGCTGGACTCGGCGAAATTGGAACAGCGGCAGATCAAGGGGCTGTCCGACTTCTCCGCCCTGCTTCCGTCAGTGTCCTTCGCCGGCCTCGGACCGGGGCGCCAGACCATCTATTTCCGCGGCATCGTGCCGGCCGGCGGCAACTATGCCTCGGTCGGCTATTATCTCGACGATATCCCGATCACCGGCACCGGCTCGCCCGATGTCCATATCTATGACGTGGAGCGCATCGAGGCCTTGTCCGGTCCGCAGGGGACGCTGTACGGCGCCGGCTCGCTGGCGGGCACGATCCGCCTGATCACCAACAAGCCCAAGCTTGGCGCGTTCGAGTTCGGTTTCAACAGTGAGGCCAACAAATACGGCAAGGGCGCTTTTGGCGGCCAGTTCGAATCCTATGTCAACGTTCCGGTGACCGATACGATCGCGATCCGCGCCATGGGCTTTTACCGGCATGATGGCGGCTATGTCGACAACACGCCCAACAACGGCAAGTTCAATGACGGCTCGTCCTCGACACTGTCGCTCGGCGACAACAATCCGCTCACCAACTACACGCTCAACAACGCGTCGATCGCGAAGAAGGACTATAATCCGACCTATGAATATGGCGGCCGAATCTCGGCGCTTTGGGATATCGCGCCAGGCTGGGAGATCACGCCGCAGATCACCGCGCAACGGCAGATCGCCTATGGCTATTTCGGCTATGATCCGCGCGTGGGCGACCTTCAGGTCCACGACTATGACCTGACTCGCCAGGACGACAAATGGTTTCAGGCCCAGCTTAGCATCCACGGCCATATCGGCGACTTCGATCTGGTTTCAGCAACGGGATATTTCAAGCGCAATACGAAGCTGCGTAACGACTATACCTATTACACCGTCACCTATGACCAGTTCGGCGGCGGATACGAGAATTATCTCCAGTTCTTTGACAAGAGCGGTTGCACGGGGTCAGGCGCGACATTGAAGTGTTCGACGCTGATTAACCCGACTCAATTCTATCACCAGGACAACAACCGCAAAAAGTTCACGCAAGAACTGCGCCTGTCTACGCCGAAAACTTGGCCGTTCGATGTGACGGTCGGCGGATTCTACCAATATCAGAAGAACGAGAACAACAACTACTATGCGATCCACGGACTTGATCAGATCGCGGGCTATACGAAGGCTGGTTCATATAGCACCGGCGGCGATACGACAGACCTGGCCGGTTTCGGCATACCGACCACGGCGGGCGGTACGATGGTCGTCAGTCCGGCGGCGGCGGTGAAAGGGGATGGTTTCTACATCACCGAGAATGATCAAGTCTATCACGACGAGGCGATCTTCGGCGAGGGCCATTACAATATCACGCCTACGGTGAAGCTGACCGGCGGCATCCGATACTTCTGGACCGATTACTCGATCAAAGGCTTTTCCGGCGTTACCGCCTCGGCCCTCAGTGTCGGCTGCTCGGTCCCCTTGTCGGCGACGCGTCTCGCCTGTTCCAACCAGAACCCGCTCGCGGCGGACGGCGTCGGTCGGTACAAGGAACAGGGCGAGACCCATAAGGCCGCGATAAACTGGCAGTTCACGCCGTCCAAAATGGTCTATTTCAACTACTCGACCGGCTTCCGCCCCGGCGGTTACAATCGGCCGCTTCGCATTCGTGCGGCAGGTGGCTTGCCGCAGGTCACGGTGGCGGCACCATCATTCAAGTCGGAAACGCTCACCAATTACGAACTGGGCATCAAGACGACGTGGCAGAATATCTTCCGCTTCAACGCCGCTATCTACATGGAAGACTGGAACAACATCCAGTACGGCGTGGTCGTCGCGGGCGCGCAGGGCGCGGGCTATACCGGCAACGCCGGCACGGCCCGGGTCAAGGGCGTGGAATATGACGCCGACCTGAAACTCGGCAAGGTCACGTTCTCGACGTCGGGCGCTTATAACGACGGCAAACTCACCGGGAACTTCTGCAACTTCGTGGCAGACCGCGCGGCGCTGTCGATCGTGCAGCTCCCCAGTTGCCCGACCGGCTCGACGGTGACTGGGCTCGGCGTGCTGATTGCACCCGGTGCGACGCCGCCACCCGGTAGCGGTACGGTGACTTCGGCGGTAGCTGCCGCCAGCGGCACACGCCTGCCGCGCCAGCCCCAGTTCAAGGGCACAACCTCGATCCGCTACGATACCGATCTCGGCGATTACAAAATCTATTTGCAGGGCGCTGCGCTGTACCAGACTTCGGCAACGCAGGACTTGAACGTTTCCCAGAACAATCTGCTCACCTGCGCGACTCTGGCCATCGCCGCAACGCAAACTGCAGCAGGCAAATCCTGCACGACTCCAGGCTTCCTCTCCTTCGATTTCTCCGCCGGCGTGAAGATGCGCAATTGGAGCGTCGATCTGTTCATCCAGAATGCCTTCGACAAGCGTGGGATTTTAACGACGAATACCTTCTGCTCGATCACCTTCTGCGCGGGTTCGTCGCGCAACTTCACGATCAAGCCGCAATTCTTCGGGATCAAGTTCAGCGGGAAATACTGAGCCGAAACATCTTCGATCCAGGGACTCTCCGTGGCCCGGCGCCACGGAGGGTTTTCCTTTGCGGACCAGATTTTGACGCGCGCCCATCTCGATTCAATCGCAACGCCGGATCGGTCATGGGTGGCGAACGGGACATTGCAGAAACCCGGCTTGCTCATTCTCATGGTCGGTCTTTTGCATATCCTTCAGCCGCGTACGGCAGGAGGCTCGGCGCCGCATTTCCCTGATAAATTCCCTGATAATTCCCTGTTCCCGCCCGGTTGGGCGAATGCGATTCCTAACAAGTATTTATAAATCATAGATAATATTTGAAATCCAACGAGCAAAGGCGGCGAGAAAAAATATAATTTCCCTGATATCGGCAGCGGAACAGGGAATGGATCGGCGCACGGTGCACGACCGGGCTGGTCAAACGGCCGCTATGGCATCCAGCTGCAGCAATGCAGCGAGCAGTGTCTCGTCTGCCCCCGTCGACCGCAGCCGCTCGCAGGCGCAGGCGGCGAAACCGCTTGCCTGCGCCGTCGCAAAGCTGATGCCGTAGAGATTATGCTGTAGCGGCACGCCGGGGATCGGGCGCGGGTAGCCCGACGCGTACAGGACGCCATTCTCGACCCGCCAGGTTTCGCGTGGCACATCCCAGTCGAGACCGACGCCCAGGACGCCCTCGAGCGCGCCTGGCAAGCAGGGCGCTCCATTCGCTTCGCGTGCGGCGACGATCAGCGCACCCTGTTCCGCCGCGCGCGTTGCCAATCCGGCGAAGAGCGCGCCATGCGCCGGATTGACGGTGCCGAGGCTGAGATTGATCACATCGGCCCCCAGATCGAGGCTCAGCCCGATCGCCGCCGCGAGCGCGCGGGCGCTTGTCTTCAGCGTATCATGGAAGACCCGCATGGGCAGGATCTCGGCATCGGGCGCCTTTTCCTGGATCGCGGCGGTGACGGCGGTGCCATGGCCAAGCCGATCGAGCGCCGCATCGTCGCCGGCCAGCATCGTCCCGTCCGGCGCTATCGCCCTGCCCGGCAGGACATGGTCGGCGCGAATATGGGGGTGGTCGGGATGGACGCCGCTGTCGATCACCGCGATCCGCACGCCCCTGCCCGTAAAGGTCCGGCCGAGGGCTTCAGGCAAGCGCATGTTCGATCACGGCCCCGGCGCCGACCTCGGCCCGCCCCTGCTCGATCGTCACGACCATGTCGGCATGGCGCGCGAGCGCGGGCTTGTGCGTGATGACGATGATCGTCGCCGCCGGCAGCGCCTCGCGCAGCCCCTCGGCGATCCGCTGCTCGGTCATCGCGTCGAGCGCGGCGGTCGGTTCGTCGAGGATCAGCACGCTCGGACGGCGCAGCAGCGCGCGGGCAAGGGCGATGCGCTGGCGCTCGCCCGCGGACAATGCCATGCCGCGCTCTCCGACCGGGGTATCGAGCCCCCGGGGCAGCCGGGCGAGCAACGGCTCCAGCCCCGCCGCCGCCATCGCCGCCACAATCTGCGGCCGGGTCGTTTCGCCAACCGCGAAGGCGACATTCGCGCCGATCGTATCATTGAACAGATAGGGCGCCTGATCGACCAGCAGGATCTCGCGGCGAAGATCGGCGAGGCGCAGCGTGCGCAGGTCATGTCCGTCGACCAGGATGCGGCCTTCTCCCGGATCGAGGAAGCGCACCATCAGATCGGCCAAGGTCGACTTGCCCGCGCCGCTCTCGCCGAGGATCGCGCAGAAGCTGCCGGCCGGAATGACGAGGTCGACCCCCGCCAGCACTGCATCGCGATCGTGCCGGAACGCAACATTCTCGAACCGGATGCCCTGGCGAACCGGGCCGACCGGCAGCGGCGTCGCGGCTTCAGTCACCTCGGCGGCGGTGTCGAACAGCTCGAAGATCCGGGCGAGCGACACCCGAGTCGAGGCGAGCCCCGACGAGAGCCCGAGCAGCGCCTGCACCGGCGAGAACACCCGCATATGATAGGCCGAGAAGGCCACCAGCGCGCCGATCGTCATCTGCCCGTGCATGATCTGCCAGCCGCCATAGAGCGTCACCGCCGATGTCGACGCGGCGAGCAGCGTACCGGGCAGGGCGCCGGCCATGAACGACGCGACCTGCATGCGCAGCATCACGCGGACGAACGCGCTGTTGCGGGCCCGGAAGCGCGCGGCCTCATGCTCCTCGGCGCCGAGCGCGGCGACGACGCGCATCCCCATCACCGTATCGACCAGCAGGCTGCCGAGATCGGCGCCGCGCTCGCGCATTTCCCGCGTGAGCATGGTGACCTTGCGCTGGAGCTGGAGGAAGACCCCGACCGCCACCGGCACCAGCACGGTGCCGACCAGGAACAGCCGCCAGTTGAGCCAGAGCATCAGCCCGACACAGCCGATCAGGAACAGCATGTTGCTCAGCGCTGAGAGGACCGTATCGCCGGCGACCCGCTGGACGTCGCTGACATCGCTGTTGATGCGCGACATCAGGTCGCCGAGCCTGAACCCGCCATAGAAACGCGGGCTCAGCGTCTGGAGATGGCGCAGCAGCGCCACCCTTATATCGTACAGCATCGCCGCCGAGAGCGCGACGTGCCGATAGCTGGCAAGGATGTTGAGCGCGAAGCCGCCGAGCGTCACTGCGATCATCGCACCAGAGACGGCAACCAGCGCGGCCATGTCGTTCTTGAGCAACGCGTTGTCGATCATCAGCTTGGACAGATAGGGCTGGGCAAGGCCCGATGCGGTCGCGAGCAGGCTGATGAGCAGAACCCCCGCGAGCCTCCCGACATAGGGCCTGACATAGGGCGCCAGCCGCCGATAGGTGCGCCATTCGGCAACCCGAGGCGTGGCAGGCAGTGCGTTCACGCCGCCAGCTCGCGCGGAACCAGGCGCGCGCCGCGCAGCATGAAGCGCGGCTCAGGCATCGTCGCCAGCCGTGCAGTGCACCAGGCATGGCCGTCGGCCACCGCCGCCGCCTGCTCGCGCCACCAGGGCGACGTGCCGCCGCTGCGATAGAAGGGCAGGCTGATCTGCAGGTGGCGGCGCATCGCGGCGAGCAACATCGCCTGATAATGGCCGAGCAGCGCCGACCTCTCCTCACCGCCGCCGCTGCGCTTGATGCCGGCGATCACCGCGGCCGCGAGAACCGCTTCGCGCGCCGCTTGCGCGGTGCCGTCGCCGCAGATCGGATCGAAGGCGATGGCGGTCGTGCCGCAGGCAAGCCAGTCATGCCCCACCAGATTTTCGAGCATGCGTGGCGCGGTCTCGAAGCGCGCGGCAACAGGGCCGATAGTACCGATTTGCGCCGAGACCAGCCGGCTCTGCCCCAACAGCACATCGAGCGCGTCGCCGACCCCGAGCAGCCAGGCCTTGCCCGCCCCGCACGGGATCAGAAACAGCCAGCCGGACTCTATTGCCTCGATATGGCAGGCTTGCCGGTCAGCCTGTGCCACGAGATCGACCGCCACCGCCATCGCCCCGCGGCGGCCGAAATGGCGCACCCCCCCGTCCGGAAAAGGCGGCGTGCCACGCAGCGTGAAGCAAACATCGCCATCGGGCGCGGGCAGCGGCGGCAATGGCAGTTCAGCGGTGAGTTCGGCACCGGTGACCACGATTGCCTTGTGCGGCAGGATGGCCGGCTCTCCCCCGCCCCAGGCGACGATCCGCCGCGCGATCGGCGCGCCGCCGCCAAACAGGTCCGGCCGCCCGAAAATGTCCCGCAGCAGCGCCAGCGCCGCCTCGCTCAGCATTACGACCGGCGCGGGAGAGCGGACTGTCTCCCCCGCGCCGGCCAACTCGAGACCGTCGCAACGCAGCAACCGCACAGCTGTCGCGACGGATACGCCGTCCCCGCGTATCAGCACCGTCGCCGCCACGGCGCTCACTTCAGGATGAGCATGCCGGCCATCGTCGCGTCGGCCCCGAGATCCCAGGTGCGGTCCAGCTTCAGCGTCTTTGCGTCATAGACTTCGATGTCGTAGCTCGCACCGTAGATATAGAGTTTCGCGCCGTCGCCCGACATGCCGAAGGTGAAACGCGAGCGGCAATGGAACTCGGATTTGTCGAGCAGCGAGGTCGTCGCCATGTCGAAATGCCAGATTTCGCAACGCTTGTTGCCGAGCGTGCCGTTGGTCACCACGGCATAGCCGTTCTTGCCATCGGGTGTAATTTCGAGACCCGACATCTGGTTCGGGACTGGCCCGATCGGCGTGAAATCGAACTTGCCGTTGACGAGATCGAAGCGGCCGAGGCCGAAGATCTTGTTGTGGATATAGGGATCCGAGGCGTTGAACAGCGACACGAATTCATTGGGGTTCTGCAAGGCCTCGACACCGCCGCCGAAGCTCACATTCTCCATCCCGGTCGTCTCGGGCTTGGCCAGATCGAGCCGATCGGTAACCTTGAGCGTCGCGGTGTCGATCGTCAGCACCTTGTCGCGGAATGCGTAGAGCTTCTTGCCGTCCGGCGAGATCATGAAGGCCGAGCGCATGCCCGCGAGCGTATCGTCTTCAGCCTCGAGTTCGGCCGTCCGCGTGACCTTTTTCTGCTGCAGGTCGATCACCGCGAACATCGGCTTGCTGACCTTGTAGCGATCGGCTTCCTTGTCGAAGCGAAGCAGCTGGGTGTAGAAATAGCGCCCGGTCGGATCGGGGACGCCGCCGTTGAAGCGATAGCGGGTGGTCGGGGTGTTCAGGCTGAACTGGTTGAGCACCTTGCGGGTGGCGGCATCGAGCACGATCACGCCGCTGGTGGTGATCGTGGTGACATAGATCAGCTTCTTGTCGTTCGACATCCGCATCGAAACGGGCAGGCCGGCCGCAAGCTGGATGCGCTCCTTGACCGTCCCGGTCGCCTCGTCGACGGTGAACATCTTGTCGGGATAGGTGCCGAGCAGAAGCGTATCCGCCTGGGCGGGCGTGCCGAAGGCGAACAATGCCGTGCCCAGCATAGTGACGAGGCTCTTCATGCCACCAGGTAACTGGCCGGGAACAGGGAGCTTGGTCATTCTGCTGCTCTTCCTCGAAAGGGCGGCCGCGCCGCCGTTGAAACCCGCGAAACCCTGTCTCAAGGGAAGACGAGATCGAGATTGCGCCAGTCCTTGGTCGCGGCGGCACAATTGCTCGCCCAGTCCGGCGAGTAGTTGACATGATCGGGCACCTGCACCGGCCAGAAGCAGGTGACGTAGCAATCATAGATGTCGCGCTCGACCGGCTGGCACAGGCCCGCCGTGCCGCCCCCGGCGTCGACTTCCCAACCCGGCGAGAAGGAAAGCGTGCAGCCCATCGGCACATGCGGCCGCGGCCCGGCGGGTTGCTGCTGCAGCGCGACGACGTCCTCGTCATCGACCGCATCGACGCTCTGCTCGATCTTCTGCGCCTTGATGTTGATCGGCTTGAGATGCTTCATGACAAGCCCTTCCTCTTCGCGAAATGTTCAAGAAATCCGGGGTTCCTGGCGGCAATGGTGCCGTAGATTTTGAGACACGTGTCCGTCCAGGTGCGGATCCAGTCGCAATAATGGAGGTTGGCGTGCCCGGTATCGCCGTAGCGGACGAACGCCTCATGATGGCACCCGCCGGCGCAGAGCGGCCGTGCCCAGCACGTCTGGCATTCATATTTCGCGCCGACATGGCCGCGCGACAGAAAGTCCTCGCGCTTGCCCTGGTCGAGCCCGGTTTCGAGGTTGCCGAGCGTATGCGTATCGGCGTCAGTGAAGCGATGGCAGGGCGACAGATCGCCCGAGGGGCTCACCCCGAGCAGCCCGAGCCCCGCGCCGCACGGATGCGACTTGTTGGTGCCCGAGATCAGCTCGCCGATCGTCTCGCTGACATTGGTGAAGCCATGCATCTGGCCGCGCAACGCGTATTCGAGCCATTCCTCGGAGAGCGCGTGGAAGCCGTCGAGCACAGTCTCCATGCCGGTGTCGCCCAGCGAATAATCCTGGTTGTCCGAGGCGGTCACCGGGGCGAAGCCGACTTCGTGGAAGCCGATATCGTCCTTGAGATGGCGGTAGATGCGGATCACGTCGGTGACCCCGTCGGTCAGCGTCACGCGCGCGGTGATGGCTCGGGTCTTGTGGCGGGCGATCAGCGCGCGCAGCCTGGGCTCGATCACCGCATAGCTGCCCTTGCCGTTCTTGTAGACGCGGCGCTTGTCCTGCAGCTCGGCGGGGCCGTCCATCGAGACGGTGACGCCGATCGCATTGTCCGACAGGAAATCGATGATCTCGTCGGTCAGCAAGGTGCCGTTGGTGGTCAGGCTGAAGGTGATCTTGCGCCCCTGTCCGCTCGCCTGCAGGTTGGCATAGTCCACCACTTCGCGCAGCAGCTTGAAGTTCATCAGCGTTTCGCCACCGAAGAAGGTGACATGGACGGCTTCGCGATTGCCCGAGCTTTCGAGGAGGAAATCGATCGACGCCTTTGCCGTTTCCAGCGTCATGTATTTCGGCTTGCCCTGCGGCGTGGCGATCTTGTCGGAGCCGAATTCGTAGCAATAAGTGCAGGCCAGATTGCACTGGTTGGTGACGTTGAGCACCAGGGCCTGCAGCGGATAATCCATCGGCGGGCCAGCCGGCGCACGGGCGGGGGTGATCTCCTTGGAGTGGATCACGCCGACCAGCCGCAACTCGCGCACCAGCCCTTCGGCATCCTCCCGCTCATTGCCGGCCGCGACCAGTGCGCCGACCAGATCCGCATGGTCCATCTCGCCATGCTCGAGCAGATCGAGCACCGATTTGGTCACCTCGTCGAGCGCGAAGATGGCGCCGGCCGACACCAGATAGATGAAGCCGTTCTCGGCTGCCTCGAACTCGTGCAGTTCCCCGCGCCGATAGCGCTGGCTCAGCATGACGGTCATTGCGACACCTCCGGCTGATCCCATTGCTTGTACGCCGGGACGGTTACGACGAGATAGGCCTTGGCGGTGAGCGGCTTGCCGAAGCTGTCCTTCTCGGTCTTCGCCGTGGCGACCACCCAGACATCGCCGTAATTGTTGCGCAAATTGCTGCGCTCGGGATTGGGGCCGTCGCTGTTCGGCGCGAAGAAGCCGGTCGGGCTGAGCTTGCCGACGAATTTGGCGTCGTCGTCGAACCAGGTCGACTGGAATTCCTGCACGCTCCAGGTGGCTGGGACGATACCGACATTGACGTCGTCGGCGGTGTAGGGCTTGCCGTCCGGGCCGTTGTCGAAGCCCCAGGCGTCGAACTGGCCATAGCCCTTGGGGTGCTTCTCGCTCCCGAGCCGGGTGATCGCGGTTTCCGGCGTCACCTTGATGTAGGAAATCTTGCGGTATACCGGGAGCGACGCGCTCAGCACCGCACTGCCGACCGAGACGTCGCGCAATCCCGCGATCGCATTCGCCGCGGCATCGACCGAGACGACGATCTCGCCCGGCGTCGCGCTGACAACCTTCGTCACCGCGAGACCGCTGCCCAGATCGATATCCTTCACCGTTGGCGAGGTCGGAAGGCTGTCGCCATAGATGTGCACCTGCACGCCCTTGCTGCCCGCCTTGACGGCATAGGGGGCGATCGCCGCGATGGTGGGTCCGCCATCGGCGCGGGTCAGCTTCACGTCATAGCCGAATTCCTGATAGCTGCCCCAGAACCAGCGGCCCTGCGCTGTCTTGCGATCCGGCGAGAACCACATCGTCTCGCGCGTCGGGTTGTCGAGCGATTCGGGCGAACTGGGCGCAGCGGCGGCGGCGGATCGGCCGCGCCAGCTATAGCCGGCATAGACGATGCCGCTGCCGCTGCGCGTCAGGGTCGAGCCATCCTCGATCGAGCGCAGGGCGATCTGGGTCTTGAACTCGGCGGCCTCGCCGCCGGGCGCAATCACGACCGTGCCGACATAGCGTCCCTTGCCGGCGATCAGCGCATTGACCAGCCATTTGCCGGCCAGCCGCGGCGCCTGCATCCGTGCCGTCCACTGAGTCCATTCGGGCGTGTGGAGCGGTGCGGTCTTGCGCATATAGTCGAGCGCGATCGACCCTTGCGTGATGGGCAACGCACCCGGTTTCTGGACGATCGGCGTCGGCGTGCCGAAGACGGCGCCGGGCTCGTCGACCGCCGGCCGGCGATATTGCGCATCGGCCTGCGAATAGAGCGCGACGTGGAATTCCTGCAGCAGCTTCCATTCCTTGGCGGACCGCCGCCAGGACAGAGGCTGAGCGAAGGCATGGCACGCGGCGCAGGCGCCCCGCAGCGACTCGCTGGGAATATTGGTCTCGTCGATGATGCGATGCTCGGGCAGGTACATCACCGGCTTCGCCTCGTCCGGCGCGAGGCCGTGATCGTCCGACAGATACCGCACGATATGGCGCGATTCCTCGGGGGTGATCTGCAACCCGTTCAGCTTGACCATGCGCTTGATCGCCTGCGCCCAGCCCTCGGGCGTGGTGCGCAGCCAGGAAATGCGCGAAAGGTTGCCCTTGGCGTCCGGCGTATGGCAGCCGCCGCATTTCTGCGTCGTCGTCGCATCGGTGACCGGGATCCCTTCCTCGGTCTCCGCCGGATCGCCTACGCTGTTGACCTGGGCCACCACCGCAGTCGCCGAGCATAGTGCTGCAATTGCGAACAGCGACCGCTTCGAGAGCAGGCCGGCAAGGCTCTTTCGCCGCTCGGCATCAGCCCCGCGCTGCGCCGGAACGAAGATCATGGAATCGATTTTCGGGAAGGCCATGCTCGCGAAATCCCCCATTTAGGCGCGACCGTCACGATTCGATTTCGGTCTGCACGCTAAGTTTGGACATACGTCCAGAATTGGTCAACAGATTTCGCTGCGGTGCGATAAAAATCATGCGATGGGGTCGAAAACGGATGGAAATTCAGGGCGCTTTGAGCCGTTCTCCCGTCGACCTCAGCGAGGGTGGACGGCCTCATATTTGATTGATGGTCGAGCTGCCCCCGACAGCTCAGCAAAAATGCGACAAAAGCGGGCGCTCCCGCGCTTCACGCCAGGACGAACGGCAGGCTTCGAAGACGCGTGCCGGTTGCGGCGCGAATCGCGTTGCCGATTGCCGGGATCACCGGCGGCAGCGTCGGCTCGCCGAGGCCGGTCGGCGGATTGTCTGTCTTCACCCAGGTGATCGCGATGGCGCGCGGCGCCATATCCATCCGCAGCAAGGGGAAGTTGTGGAAATTCTCCTGCGTCACCGCGCCCGCTTCCTGCACGATCGGCTGCCAGACCAGCGCCTGCGCCATGCCGTCGATCGCGGCCCCCTGCATCTGGTGCTCGGCATTGAGCGGATTGATCACCTGGCTGCCGATATCACCGGCGATCCAGATCTTGTCGACGCTCACGGCGCCATCGCTCACCGTGATGTCGACCACCTCGGCAAAATAGCCGCGATGGCTGAAATAGAAGCCGAAACCGCGCCCCTTGCCCGGCACCGTCGATGGCTTGCCGGTCCAGAGCGCAACGCTGCAGACCGCATCGATCACGCCGCGCGCGCGGCCGGTGTCGAAAACCGGGCGACCCTTTTCGGCCGGCAGTGCGCGTGGCGCACCGAGCGTGCGGCGCATCAGCTCCGGCAGGTCGATGCCGGCAGCTTCAGCGACCTCGTCGAGAAAACCCTGGATGACGAAGGCCATTGCGTTCGAGGTCGGCGCACGCAGCCAGCCGGTGTTGAGGTTCGTCGTCAGATAGGACGCGCCATAATGCATGTCGGGCACCACCGGCCCCGGGAATTCGGTCGCCGACATGCCCGCTGCGCGGAGCGGCTTGCCGTTCGCGCCGAAGCTCACGAAATGATCCTTGAACGCGATGATCGCGCCCTTCGCGTCGAGGCCGGCGGTCAGGCGATGCCAGCCGGCCGGCCGGTAATAATCGTTGCGCAGATCGTCGGTCCGATCGAACAGCAGTTTGACCGGGCGGCCCGGCACCCCCTTCGCCACCTGCGCGGCCATCACCATGTAATCGCTCATCAGCCGCCGTCCGAAGCCGCCGCCGATCCGCGTCATGTGGATGATCATCGCATCGGGCGCGATGCCGAGCATGTCGGCGATTTCCGAGCGCCCAGTCGCCGGGTCCTGCGCCGGCGCCCAGAGTTCGAGCTTGCCGTCGGTGCGCCAGTGCGCAGTGCAATTCTGCGGTTCGAGGGTGGCGTGCGCCAGGAATGGATAGGAATAATCGGCCGAGACCGTCCTGGCCGCACCGGCCAACGCCGCATCGACATTGCCGGCCTTTGCGAGATCGACCTGCGCGGCGCCGCCGAGGAGGAGGGCCGCCTGCTTTGCATAGCTCTCGGTGGAAAAGCCGGCCTGGGCAGCGGTGCTCCATTTGGGGTCGAGCAGGTCGCGGGCCTTGTGCGCCGTCCACCAGCTCTTTGCGACGATCGCCACGGCGTCGTTACTGCCCTTCGGCACGCTGCCGCTGTTGATGGGCACCACTGCCATCACGCCCTTCACCCCGAGCACGGCGGCGGAGTCGACGCTCACCAGAATGCCCTGGCTGATCGGGCATTTCAGCAGTGCCGCGTACACCATGCCGGGCGGCCTGGCGTCTATCCCGAACAGCGGCACGCCCTTGACGATGCCGGGTGTGTCGACCCCGCGCCTGGGCGTGCCGATAATCGTGAACGCGTCGGGCGATTTGAGCGGTACCTTGGCGAGATCCGGCACCGGCAACGCGGCCGCTTCGCTGGCCAGGGCGGCATAGGCGATGCTGCGGCCGCTCGGCTTGTGGAGAACGGTGCCGGTCGAGGTCGTCAAGGTGCCTGTCTCGACGCCCCAGAGCTTCGCGGCAGCGGTCAGCAGCATCTGCCGCGCAGCGGCGCCGGCCTGCCGCATCGGCAGCCAGTTGGTCGGCGTAGCGGTGCTGCCGCCGGCATATTGCGCGCCATAGAGCCTTTCGTCGGCATCTGTCTGCTCGATCCGGACCTGGCTCCAGGCAACATCGAGTTCGTCGGCGATGAGCATCGGCAGCATCGTCTTGATGCCCTGCCCGATCTCCGGATTCTTGGCGCCGATCGTCACGCTGTTGTCAGCCGCGATCCGGATGAAGGCAGTGATCACCACGGGCTCGACCACCCCCGCCACCGTCTGCGCAAGCGCGAGCTTCGCCTCGAAGGTCAGCGCTGCTCCGCCCGCCAGCGAAACGGCGAGGAAGGAGCGGCGGCTGACCATGCCGATGTCGCTCATGCTCCGTCCGCCACGGCAGCAAGGCCGGCTGCTTTGCGGATCGCCTTCTGGATTCGCAGATAGGTTGCACAACGACAGATATTGCCGCTCATGCCGGCGACGATATCGTCATGCCCGGGTTTCGGCGTGCGGGTCAGCAAGGCAGTGGCCGACATGATCTGACCGGCCTGGCAATAACCGCATTGCGGCACGTCGAGATCGACCCAGGCATCGACCACGCGCTTGCCCGCCGGCAGGGTCGTGACTGCCTCGATCGTGATGATCTGCTTGCCGACTGCTTCGCTGATCGGGGTCTGGCAGGATCGCACCGCCACGCCATCGAGGATCACCGTGCAGGCGCCGCACAGCCCGGCCCCGCACCCGAATTTGGTACCGCGCAGATCGAGATCCTCGCGCAATGCCCAGAGCAGCGGCTTGTCCGGCTCGGCGTCCACCGTCCGCTTGCCATGATTGACGATCAGCGCAATGGCCATCCTCGTCCTTCCAGTGTGTTGCGGCTGACCTTATGGGATCAGCTTGAGTCCCGCCAGTCGCGCACGTTCGGCGGCGACGTCGGTACCGGTCTTGCCGGCGCCACGCACCGCGGCGATTTCGGCGGCGGTGAACGGCGCGATCTTGCGCGCCGCCTTCTCGAGCGCCATCGCGTGGTTGAGCACATCGGCGATCGCCTGATCGCTGAGCGACGCCATCGAAGGCATCAGCCCGCTGATACGCTTGCCGTCGACCGTGATCGGGCCGTAGAGCCCGTACAGCAGCACCATCGCCAGATAGCGGCGGCCTCCGGTCGAGCCGGCGATGACCGGAACGCGACCGGCCAGTCGCGGAAAGCTGCCCGGCAGGCCGGCGCCGTTGGGCTGGTGACACATCGAGCATTGCGCGGCAAAGGTCTGCTGCCCGGTCGCCAGCGCCGGGACGGGCATCGCCGCGGCGAGCATTGCGATGGCCATCATTCCCCAACCAACTCTCATGACGCGCGCACCCTTTTTCTCGCCACCGACACCGCCCGAAAGCCCCGATAGGGTCGGGTGAATTCAATCTTCAATGAAGTTTCAGAAACTTGAGCCCCGCAATAAATATTGGACAAACTTCAAGTATTCGTCAAGCGCATTTTGCGGAGCGGGAGCGCGCGGCCCTCGCGGGGTGGTGATGGCCAGAGAGACATGGTAGGCACGAGCCAATGACCGGAGAGAGCATCATGTTGTGGGGCCCGCGCCCCGGTACCTATGTGCGCGGCACGGAAACGGTCGATGCGATTCTCAAGGCCGCGCGCACCGTCCTGATCGACGAAGGCGCTGGCGCGTTCACCATCCGCCGAATCGCTGCCGAATGCGGCTTGAAGGTCGGGAATGTCAGCTACCATTTCCCCCGCAAGGAAATGCTGATCCAGATCCTGCTCGACGAATTGCTGGAAGGCTATGACAAGCTGCTGGAGAGCCGGGTGCGGCAGCCCGATCTCAGCGTCGAGCAGAAGCTCCGGTTGATCATCGTCATCTGCCTCGAGGATATCGCCGGCAAACGCACAACCCGGTTGTTCACTGAGCTCTGGGCGCTGGCCAACCACAATGAATTCGTCGCCGATCGCGTCCGCGCCTTCTACCAGAAGGTGCATGATTTCATCGGCGAATATGTCGCGGCCCTCAATCCGGCTCTGTCGGCCGACGAAGTGCAAACCGTTGCCCTGTACATCAGCGCCTCGATGGAAGGCTCAACGCCGTTCCTTGGCTATGAGAAGCCGTGGAGCGCGAAAATGCCCGAATTCATCAACATTGCGACCTTGTCGCTCGTGGCGCTTGCCAAGACGATCACATCGGACCAGATTGACGGCCTGCGATAGAAAGCGGCCCTGACGGACCGCACCACGCTCGGAGGGGCTGCACCGATCGGCTGAAGGGCGCAAACGCGCCGCGGCGGGGGGCGCAGCGTGAAACGGATCGGGCTACCTCATTTTCCAGCAAGTGCGGCGGCGCCGCTCGCCGCGGCGATGGGCTGTCTCCAGCCGGGGATCGACCCGGTTTTTCTCACCTTGCTCTCGCAGGCGTCACACGTGCCGATCGCCGCCCATGGCCTCATCGTCGGCGGGACTCAGACCGGTGCGGCGCTCGGCTCGCTTGCGGTCTGGCGGCTTGGCCCGCTGTTGTCGCACCGGGCAGTGATCGCCGCCGCATTGGTCGCCCTGACGTGCAGCCTTGCCACGGCGGGCATCGACGACATCACGGCGATTCTGCCGATCCGCTGCTGCTACGGGCTCGCGATGGGCACGGTCTATGCGTACGCCATGGCAGCCTATGCGACGCGCAAGCCAAACCGGGCCTTCGGCGCCGTGTTCCTGATCCAGCTGGTCCTGTCGACATTGGTGTCGCTCGCGCTGCCTGAAGTGGGACACGCAGCCGGCGCCGATGTCGCGCTCGGCCTTCTGGTGCTCGCCCCGGCGAGCGCGCTCGTCGCGCTGCTCCTGATGGAGGAGCGCGATATGTCGCGCGGCGGCGGCGCCTCGCCGGCGCCGTCAGCCGTGCCCGCGGCCGGCTGGGCGCTGGCAGCCGCAACCTTCTGGTTCATCTGTGCGACGATGTTGATCTGGAGCTTCTCGGCCGGGCTGGCGACGGCGGCCGGCATCGCTGATCGCACGATTGGCCACGCAGTGGCGATCGGATCGATCAGCGGCGCCCTTACTGCCCTGGCCGTGATGCGCGAAAAACTCCTGGTGCCGCTGCCCGTTACCGGCCTGCTGGCGGGAGCGGCACTGGTCTCGCCGATGGTGCTGACCGCGCCGGGCGCCGACGCCGCGTTCGTCGTGTCGATCATCCTGCTCAATATCGGCTCGACCGCGATCATCATCCGCTGTTCCGGTCTTGCCGCTGCGTCGAGCACTGATTCGCGTTTCCGCACCTTCGTCGCCTGCACGCACAGCCTCGGACTGATCGCCGGCCCGACCCTTGGCACGCTGATGATGGCCCTGTTCGGCCCGGACGGTCTGCTCGCCGGTTTGCTGGCCGCTCTTGTAGCGGGTCTCGGGTCGGTGGTCTGGGCCGCTCTTGCGGCTGCGGACACCGGTACCCGCAGCCCCTCCCGCGCCATGGTCCCCGATGCCGCCAACACGGCACAAATAGCGCTTGACTGAAACTTGACGTCCGTCCAGTTTGCGATCTCGACGCTTCGGCGAAGCGTAAGCAAAGGGGCCAGGCAAGATGAAGTTCGCCGCGATCGAAAAGCTCTCCGCGGCGTCGGCCGTGATGCTCGCGCTGTCCTCCGTCGCGGGGATCGGCCGGGCCGAAACGCGGGCGAGCGTTGCGCCCGAGCAGTCCGAGGTCGCCACGCTTTCGGCGCCAAAGCCGAGCTGGATTTTCGTGAACCGGGGCTTCGTCTTCCCTGGCGCCGCGATCTACGACACCGCCACCGGCAAGATGCTCGGCATGGTCGAGACCTCGCTGCTGGCGGACATGGCGATCGATCCCGCCGGCAAATATTATTACGTATCCGAGACGATGTGGACGAAGGGTTGGCGCGGCACCCGCCAGGACATGGTCACCATCTACGATTCGGCCGGCCTCAAGCTGCAGACCGAGATTGCGATGCCGGGACGCATCCTGATTGGCGGGCGCAGAAACAATTTCGTGGTCAGCGACGATGGCAAGACCGCCTTTGTCTACAATCTGAGCCCGGCCTCGTCAGTGAACGTGATTGATCTGGTAAAGCGCAAATTCGTCCGCACTGTCGAACTCCCCGGCTGCGCGAGCCTGATCCCCAATCCCGGCGTCGGATTTTCGGCGCTCTGCTCGGACGGCACGATCGCGACGGTGGCGATCGGCGGCGCCAAGCCGGTGACGACGCGATCGGCGTCCTTCTTCTCGGCGACCGATGATCCGATCTTCGACAATTTCGCTTATGACAAGGGCACGCGGGAAGCAGTGTTCCTGAGCTATACCGGCCAGGTCTATACAGCGAAGATGGGTGCGACGCCGACAGTCTCCGCGCCCTTTTCGCTGCAGGCGGCGGCAGGCGTGCGGCCCGGCGACACCAGGCCGCTCGACACCAACTGGTATCCCGGCGGCGGACAGCAACTGGCGCTGCACCGCGCCACCGGCCATCTTTATGTGCTGATGCACATGGGTGAATATTGGTCGCACAAGGCGCCGGGAACCGAGATCTGGGAACTGGATGTCGCGGCGAAGAAGGTGGTCAAGCGCGTCGCCCTCGAAGAGCCGGCTTCGACGATCGAGGTCACGCAGGAAGCTGCGCCGAAAGTGATCGTCTCGGGCGAAAGCGGCACGGTCCACATCCTCGATGCGAAGAGCTGGGAGGAAAAGTTCAAGCTCGAAAAAGCGGGCAGCGGCATCATCTTGGCGGCGGACCCCTCGTGAATGCAGCGCTCGCGACGGTGACGGCGATGCCGGGGCTGGGCGTGATCGGCCTCGCCGGAGCCCTCGGCGTCGGCATGATCTTCACGCACGCCGGCATATCGAAGCTGCAGCACAAGGAGCTATTGGCCGGCATCGTCGCCAATTACCGCCTCCTGCCCGAACCGCTGGTGGCGCCGGTCGCGCGCGTGCTGCCCCTGGTCGAACTCGCGCTCGGGCTGGCGCTGCTCGCCGACGGGCAGCGTGCCGCCGTGCTGCCCGCGGCACTCCTGCTGCTCGCGTTCGCGGGGGCGATGGCGATCAATATACGCCGTGGTCGCACCCATATCGATTGCGGTTGCGGCCGCTCGCAGCTGCGCCAGACAGTGAGCTGGCCGCTGGTGTGGCGCAATCTCGCGCTGGTGGCTCTTGTCCTGCCGCGACTGTTGCCCGCGCCGGGGACGAGCGGCCTGGATCTCGCGACCGCGATCGCCGGTGGCGCCGGCCTGTTTCTGACCACCCTGTTGTTCAACGCCATCGGGTCGCTCTCCGCGTCGCCGCTGACGGCCAAGCGGAGCTGACGGTCGATGCTGACGACACTTCTGATATCCCAGCTGTTTTCGTGGATCGTGGTCCTGCTGCTCGTCATCGCCGTGCTGGCGCTGGCGCGGCAGGTCGGCGTTCTGCATATGCGCGTCGCACCGGCCGGCGCGCTCACCACCGCTGGCGGACCCGCGGTCGGCAACGCAGCGCCGGCCATCCCGGCGTTCACGCTCGATGGCCGGAAACAGATGGTCGGCGGCGCTGCGCCGGGCGTGAAGCTGCGGCTGCTGATGTTCGTGTCCGCCTCCTGCCCGCTCTGCAAGGCGCTGATCCCGATGGCGAAATCCTTTGCGCGAGACGAACGCACCCAGCTGATTTTCGTCGGCGACGACGAGCCGCAGGCGCAGCGTGAGATGATCGCGCGCCACGGCCTCGAAGACTATGTGTTCATCAACGGGCCTGATGTCGGCCAGGCCTTTGCCGTCGGCAAGCTGCCCTATGCCGTGCTGCTCGATGCCGAGGGCGTGATCCTCTCCAAGGGTCTCGTCAATAGCCGCGAACATCTCGAAAGCCTGGTGATCGCGCACGAGATGGGCGTCCGATCGGTGCAGGATTACATCGCCACGCTCACCAGGGTGGCCTGATGCCGTCGGCCTGCGCCTTACAGGGGATAGTTGCATGAAGAAGTTCGATCCTGACGCCCTTGGGGAAAATATGCTGCGGCGCTTCGCCGGCGGCACCTCGCGCCGCGGCATGCTGGCCAGGCTCGGGCTGGCGCTCGTCGCCGCGCCGGTGTTTCCGCTGCTGCCGGTGAGCCGCGCCGGGGCGAGCAAGCCCGATCGCTCGCCCGAGGCCAAGACTGCCTTTGCCCGCGGCGCGCAGACCACTGACGACACCAAGTGCACTTATTGGCGCTATTGCGCGATCGACGGTTCGCTATGCACCTGCTGCGGCGGCGGCGTTCACACCTGCCCGCCCGGGGCCGAGCCCTCGCCCGTGTCATGGGTCGGGACCTGCATCAATCCCGAAGACGGCAAGGCCTATCTGATCGCGTATCGCGATTGCTGCGGGAAAGCCTATTGCGCGAAATGCGATTGCGACAATACCGATCGCGAGACCCAGCTGTATATGCCGCAGCTCAACAACGACGTGATCTGGTGCTTCGGCACGGCCAGCATGGAATATCATTGCTCCACCGCCGTGCTGGTCGGGACGGCCTGAGCGGCGGCGGGCTACGACCAGAGACGGGAAAGGCGATTCGCCCATGCACAGACGCGCCGGAATGGCCTTCTGCTTCGCCCTCATCGCGCTGGCGGGATTTGGCGTGGCGCGCGGCGAGATCGCGCCGGCATCCCTGCCGCTGATGGAAGATCCAGCACTCGCCCGCTCGGACTATCTCGAGCAATGCGCCGGTTGTCACGGGGTGAATGGCAGCACCGCGCCGGCCGAGCTTCCCGAACTGCGCGGCCGGGTCGGGTGGTTCATGTGCACCCCGGAGGCACGTGCCTATCTGCTCCGCCTGCCCAATGTCGCGCAGAGCCGGATCAAGGACGATGGCGAATTGGCGGACATGATGAACTTCGTCGTGTTCGTGCTCGGTGAAGGCAGTGCGCCCGCCGGGACGAAGCCCTTCACCGCCGAGGAGGTCGCGCGCGAGCGCCGGCTCGCGCTGACCACGACAGCGCTCACTGTCGAGCGTGCGCGCCAGGCCGACGCGGTGATCCGCAAATGCCACGCGCCTGCCTCGCTGCGGCTGCTCTATCCGGCGCAGATGCGCTGAACCCGACAGCATAAGCGGGACGCCGTTGTCGGAAGGTCTCGCAGGAGCTGGTACCGGTGGAAGGGGTGGTGGCTTACAGGACTCGAAGGCATTGTGTAATATCTTGATATTGCATATTTAATCTCTCACCAAGCCGCATGTGGTCCCAGCGTGGCCCCTGACAGAACCAGGACACGAACCCGCGCCGATGCGGAAAAACCGGCCACTAACGCGGCACTCCAAAAAGCGGCCGATTGCGGCCGTGGGGAACGGCATTGGTGAAGCGCGTAGGTCGTGGCCCAAAAATCACCGCATAGTGCTGCCAAGAATATTTCCTTCGCGAGCGAGAGCCACAGCGTAATCACAAGTCTTGTCGACGCCGGTTGCCCATCGGGCCGATCGACTGATGCGCCGCGGCATTTGCTGGACGGCGGATTCCGATACAGTCATTTTGGTTGATTCAACGGACACCCGATCAATCTAAATTCCGTTGCGTCGGAGCGAGATGTGTCTAGATTTGGGACGGTACAGCGACAGTCGTGAGTCGTGCCAGGGGGCCGGCACAGAAGTTGTGCCGGGGGGTTGGAATGGGTGCCGACCGCGCACTGGGTTTTCTGAACGAGATGCTCTGGGCCAGCCTCCTTGTGGCTGGCCCCGTCCTCATAGCTACCTTGCTGGTCGGAATCCTAATCAGCGTATTTCAGGTGACAACGCAGCTCCAGGAAATCACCCTGAGCTACGTCCCCAAAATCCTTGTCGCGGCCTTTCTGCTGATCGCCATTGGTCCCTGGATGATGGGCCGGGTCACTCAGTTCGCGAGTTCACTCTATCTTCTTATCCCGACGCTCGCGGGCTGATCCTGACCATGGAAGACTTGGCGCAGAAAGCGATCGCTATCCTGCTGGTGAGCCTGCGAATTGCGCCAACCCTTGCCTTTGCATCGCCGTTCACGCTGATGCGGGTTCCAACCGCTGTACGTGTCCTGCTCGCAATCGCGCTCGCCGCGTGGCTGGTTTCCAGCCATCCGCTGCAGAGCTGGCAGGGCGACTTCCAGTCTAGGGGTGTCTTCCTGACCGCGATCGGGGAGTTGTTTCTGGGCATCGCCCTGTCGCTTTCGCTCCAGCTCGCCTTCGCCGCCCTTTTGACGGCCGGGCGCACGATTGACGTGCAGGCAGGATTCGGCATGGCGATGCTTATCGATCCGGCAACGCGTACCCAGTTGCCGATCGTAGGCACCCTATTCGCGTATGGCGCGGGCGCCGTATTCTTCGCAACGAACGGCCCCGCCGACCTTCTTGCCATCTGGTCGGAATCGCTCGAGCGCGTGCCACTCGGCAGCACCGCGATCGGCGGCGATATCACGATCCTGAGCGGCTATATCTCGGCTGTCTTCGTGATGGCATTCGGGCTTGGCGGACTGATCATTCTCGCCCTGTTTCTCGCAGACCTGGCCATCGCGTTCATGTCGCGCACGCTGCCGCAGATGAACGTGATGTTGCTTGGCTTCCAGGTGAAGGCCATGGCCACCCTTGCAGTACTGCCGGTCGCGATATCGCTGTCGGGCGCCTTGTTCCTGCACATGTTGCGCTATGCGCTTGAAACCGCGCCGCGACTGATCTGACATGGCCGAGGCAAGCCAGGAACAGAACAAGAGCGAGGAGGCGACCCCCTTCAAGCTCAGCCGCGCCCGCGAAAAGGGATCGGTCGCGCGGGGCATCGATCTGAGCTTTTTCGCCGGCCTCCTCGCACTGGCCGGCTTTGTCACCATCGCCGGCGAGGCCACGATCGGCCACCTGGCCCAGATGATGCGCCGCGCACTCGCCGCAGGCATTTCCAACGCAAATGATCCGCACCAGGCGATCAGCACAGTCGCCGCCGCATATTGGCCCGCACTTCAGCCGGTCATCCTGTTCGGCGGGACGATCGCGGCGATCGTGATCCTGCTCGAGATTATCCAGCTGCGCGGCTTTGTGTTCAGCGGGCAGCCGCTCAAACCCGATTTCAGCCGCATCAATCCTGCCAAGGGGATCAAGCGTCTGTTTTCGATGCGTATCCTCAAGGAAGCGCTGAAGAGCGTCCTGAAAATGTCGGTCTATACAACGGTCAGCTATCTACTGATCCGCTGGGCGATCTCGGGCGCCGGCATGGCTGTGACCGATGCCGGTAGCCTGGTGGGAACGATGCGCTCGACCACCATGCGGATGTTGTGGACGTTCGTCGTACTCGCCTTCATGTTCGCGATCCTCGACCAGATCCTTTCCCGTGGTGAATTCCGCAAGCAGATGCGGATGAGCCGGCGTGAGGTCTCGCGCGAAAGCAAGGAACGCGAAGGCGATCCCCGGATCAAACGCAAGCGCAAGCAGCTCCATGCCGAATTCGTGAAACGCTCGAAGGGACTCGGCGCCTTGCCCGGCTCCGACATGCTGATCGTCAATCCGGAGCATGTCGCGGTCGCGCTCGCCTATGATCGCACCAGACCGGGCGCGCCGGTCGTGAGAGCAAAGGCGCGCGACCTTCACGCGCGGATGATGAAGCGTCTGGCGGCACGGCTGCACATCCCCATCGTCGAAAGCCCAGCACTCGCGCGCGCGCTTTATGCCGATTGCGAGGCTGGCCGCGAAATCGGCGAGAACCATTATCACGCGGTCGCCGAGCTTTATTTCAAGCTCGGTGTCGTGCCGACCGACGCCCCCAAGGACCAGAGATGATCAACCGGATACTTCGCAACAACAAGGATCTCGCGCTGGTGACGGCGATGATCCTGATCCTCGTCATCCTGTTTTCGCCGATCCCGCCGGCGATGCTCGACCTCGCGATCATCAGCAATTTCGGGCTCGGCCTGACGATCCTGCTGCTCACCTTTTACGTCGGAAAACCCGTCGAGTTCTCGACCTTTCCGTCACTGCTTCTCGTCGCTACGCTCTACCGGCTCTCGCTCAATGTCGCGGCGACCCGACTGATCCTGACCGGCGGCAGCGCCGGTGACGTGATCGCGTCGATCGGCACCTTCGCGGTGCAGGGCAATTTCGTGATCGGACTGGTTGTCTTCCTGATCCTCGTCGTCGTCCAATATGTCGTGGTGACCTCAGGCGCCCAGCGCGTCTCCGAAGTCGCTGCACGCTTCACGCTGGATTCGATGCCCGGCGCGCAGATGAGCGTCGACGCCGACCTCAACATGGGCCTGATCGACCAGAAGGAGGCGATCCGCAGGCGCGAGGAGCTCGAGAAGGAAGCGAGTTTCTATGGCGCGATGGACGGCGCCAGCAAGTTCGTGAAGGGCGACGCGGTCGCCGGGATCATCATCCTGCTCATCAACATCATCGCCGGCTGGATCGTCGGTGTCGTGCAGATGGGGATGGACTGGGGCGAGGCGCTCCAGCATTTCTCGCTGCTGACGATCGGCGACGGGATCGCGACGCAGCTCCCTGCGCTCATCATCTCGATCGCGACAGGCATCATCGTCACCCGGTCGGCGGCGGACAAGCAGCTCAGCACCGAGGTCTTCCGGCAGCTCGCGTCGGTGCCAAGGATTCCGCTCATCGTCGCGGGCGTTCTGCTTGTACTGCTGCTCCTGCCCGGCATGCCGAAATGGCCGATCGTCGTGATCATCGCCGTATCGCTGTTCGGCTGGTACCGGGCAAGGCGCGCCTCGGCCGACGCCGCGACTGAGCTCGCGCTTGTCGAGGATGCGGGCGAAATGGTTTCCACCGGCTCCGCACCGCCGCTCGAGATTTGTCTTGGCAGCGATCTCGGCGAGGCATGGAAGAGCGAAGAGCCGCTCATCATGGACAGGATCGCCAGCCTGCGCCGCCTGCACGAACAGGATTATGGCATCGGCTTTCCGGCGGTTCGGGTGGCCGACGGTCCCGGCCTGGCCGCATTGGAATATGAAATCCGGCTGTTCGGATCGCGCTTCGCGCTCGCCGAAGTTCAACCAGGACTCATGCTTGCCGTCGGCGAAGAGGAGAAGCGACCCGTTATCGCCGGGATTGAGGCTCGCGACCCTGCTTTTGGGTTGCCTGCGTCGTGGATCGACCCGTCACTGGTTGGCGAAGCACGCTCGCTGGGCTTGCGCGTCGTCGATCCCGTGACAGTATTGATGACCCATTTCGCCGAAGTCGTGCGCGGCGAGATCCCGACCCTGGTGACCCGTCCAGTCATCATGAAGATGCTCGAGGAGGTGCGCGTGCGGCAGCCGGGACTGGTCGAGGAATTGATCCCGAACGGCCTTGCGGTTTCCGATATCCAGCGCGTTGTGCAGAATCTGCTAGCGGAGGGGGTATCGGTCGCCAATTTCGACCTCATCCTTGAGCATCTGCTCGATCTCGCCCGTACCCAGAAGGATTCGGCCGAGCTAACCGAACTGGTGCGCCAGCGGCTGAGCTACGCGATCTGCCACCAGCTGCGCGGCAAACACAATGATCTCGCCGTGCTGAGCCTCGATCCAAGGATCGAAAATCAGATCTCGGCCGCGATGGCGCAGGGAAGTTCATCGGGCGCCATGCTGGTCGAACCCCGTCTTGCCGAGCAGCTGATCCGCAAGCTCTCATCTCTGGTCGAGGCCATGCATCGCGACGGCCGCGCGCCGGTACTGCTGTGCGGTCCGGAATTGCGCCGTCATCTGAAGGCTTTTACCAGGCGCAGTATCCCGAAATTGTCGGTATTGTCGGTCAACGAGATACCGATGCGGATCAACCTCAGATCCTTCGATGTCGTTCGCGTCGAGGCCTGATGTCGCTCGCATCCTCCCGGTCGTGAAAGGATCAAGATGAACGAAATCGCGCGAGCCGGTGGGCCGGCGTCGGGTCGCCTTGCGCGGCTCCTTGGATATCTCGAGAGTGATCCGGGCAATCTGACGCTCCTCTCGGACGCGGCGGAAGCGGCACTTGACGAGCGCAAGCCCGATATCGCGGTCGATCTCCTCGGACGCTACGCCGCGATCGCCCCGCTGGCTCCCCGTGAGACAAATCTTTCGGGAATCGCCGCACTTCAGGCGCGGCAGTTCGACAAGGCCGCCGAAGCGTTCGGCGCATTGTTCGAGGCCGGTACCGACGACAGCGCCATCCGGTTCAACCTCGCCTGGGCGCGTGCCAATTTGAAGGATTTCGCGGCTGCACTCGAAATTCTCGATGACGAGACCGCGCGGCATTTGCCGCAAGCCGCCGAACTCAGGGTGCAGTTGATGCACCAGTTCGGTGATTTCGACGGTGCTGGCGACGCTGCCCGTGCCTATGTCGAGCTTTATCCCGATCACCGGGGCCTGATGGCAGCGGTTTCGGTCCTGGCGCTCGACATCAACGATGAGGCCCTCGCCGCGCGGAGCGCGGCCATTGCCGGCGACCATCCCGACGCGCTCACGACGCTCGGGACGCTCGCGCTCGGGGACGACCATGCCACCGACGCGCTCGACCTGTTCGGGCGCGCGCTTTCCGCCAACAGAAACGCGCCCAGGGCCTGGATCGGGTTGGGGCTCGCCAAGATGATGACTGGCCAGGCCGACAGTGCTCCAGCAGATCTCGACAAGGGCGCCGAAATGTTCGGCGATCATCTCGGGAGCTGGATCGCGGCGGGCTGGGCTTATTTCGTAAACAACGACATAGCGAGTGCGCGCGCGCGCTTCGAGACGGCGCTTGGGATCGACGATACGTTCGCGGAAACGCACGGATCGCTAGCGGTGCTCGACATCCTCGGCGGCAATCTCGACGAGGCACGCAGGAAAAGCGATGTCGCGCTTCGGCTCGATCGGCATTGCTATTCGGCGGCGCTTGCGAAATCCCTGCTCGCCTCGAGCGGTGGCGACCAGCAGACCGCACGGCGCATTTTCGAGATTGCCGCGAACACGCCGATCGCCGGCAGTAACCGGACCATTGGGCAGGCGCTTGCGAAAATGGGAATGGGGCTGAACTGAACGCAGCTCCCCGCGCTCAGCGCGGTGCGTTCAGGGCTGTCGACCGAGTTGCAACATCGCCTTGTCGAGCAGATCGCGGCCTGCCTCCGACTCGCCGATGATCCGCATGACATCGCTCGCTATCGCCTCGAACGCCGGGTCGGTTCCGATCGCCTCCCCCAATTGCTGGACAAGCACGCTCCGCACTAGCGCCCGCTTCATATCGTCCTCGGATATCCCTTCGCGTGCCGCCAACGCCCGCAACCGGGTAACCGGCTCCGGCGTACCCTTGCGAGCCGTCTGAACCGGCTCGCGCCGCGTCGACCGTTCCTTGCCAAGCCGGCTCAGCTGTTCCTGCAGGAGCAGGAGGACATGATCGGCGTTGCTGACGCGCGTCATTGCGGTCAGTTCGGCCGGCGGGCGGAAAGCTGGTCGAGCAGGAAGCTCGTCGCCGAGGTGTTGCCGCCTTCCTGCCCTGCGGCCTCCTTGGCGTTGGCACGTTTGATCTCACCGACCTGATCGATGATCAACTGCATGTCGCGGTTGAGCGCCGGATTCTCGTCATTGGTAGCGATACCCTCATTGAGCCGCGTCACGCAATCGTCGAACTCGTCGCGAATGAGATGGGTCAGACCACCCACAAAGAAGCGCAGATAATGGCCTTCCGGAAGTAGCGCGATCGGCCCCCAGGTCGAGAGCGCGTCGGCGGCCTCGCCCGATGTCAGCTGGAAAAAGCCGAGCTGAAACCGCGCGATCGCAAAGTCGGGCGCAAGCGCAACCGCCCTTTTCAGCGACGATAGCGCCTCAATCGGGCGGCCGATCGAGGCGAGGATCGAGCCGCGCAAGAAATGCAGCCGCGGATCCTCGGGAAAGGCGCTGATCAATCGGTCTGCACGCGCAATTTCATCATGCTCGTTCGACTGCATCGCCTCCATCAGCGCCTGCAGGTCGGCATCGCCACACAAGGTCGTCATCATCATCCCCCTTTCGTCCGGAGCCGTTTACGCAGGCGCTCAAGCGCTGCGCGGTGCAATTGCGAAACCCGTCCCCGGCTCAAATTCATAAGTTGCGCGACGCTCGCGAAGGACAGGCCGTGATCATAATGCTGCCGCACCACGATAGCTTCATTCTCAGGCAATCTGCCAATCTCGGCCACCAGCAGCGCCTGAGTCTCGCGCCAGACAAGACTGTCATAGGCGCTTGGCCGCCTGTCCGGTGCATCCCCGGGCTCGACGAGGCCGGTTCCTTCGAGCATCAGCCCGAGCGCCAGGCCCACGGCAAGTTCCGATAAGGCGGCGAGCGGGTCGTCGCCGGTCTTCGCGATCGATCGAAGCCGTTCCTGCTCCACACGGTGACGATGGCTGAGCTGGGCATCGATTTCGCTCATCGTCGATATGCCGTCGGCGATGTTTCCGGTGATCCGCCGCCGCGCATAGGCGCTGAACGGCACACCGCGCAGCGGATCGTAGCGATCAAGTGCCTGCAGCAGTCCCTCACAGGCGAACTGGTCGAAATCGGCGCGTTCGAGGCGCTGCCCCGCACGCGCGCGGAACAGGCCGCCCGCAACAGACCGCGCGAGCTTGAAATAGCGGTTGAACAGGGTTTCCCGACAACGGAGGTCATCCTCGAACCGGAAGCGACGCCAGAGCGACGCCTCGGCGCGCACCGGATCCACCACCAGCTCCAGTCCGGAAGGGTCGCGGGTGGCCATCATCTGAAGCTTCCGAGCACCCCTTGCAGAACAAGGCTCCAGCCGTCGATCAACACGAACATCAAGAGCTTGATCGGGAGCGAAATGGTCGCCGGCGGCACCATCATCATACCAAGGGACAGGAGGATCGCGGAGACGACCAGATCGATCAGCAGAAAGGGAAGCAGGATCACGAACCCGATCGTGAACGAAACGCGCAGCTCGTTGAGCATGAAGGCGGGCGCGAGCTTGAGGATATCGACCTGATCGGGACGATCGGGCGGCGTTGCGTGCGCGATCGCGTAGATCGCCTCGATATCGGCGTCGCGGGTCTGGGCGAGCATGAAATCGCGCAAGGGCACGGTCCCTTTCGCCATCGCCTCCTCGACGCTGATCCGGTTCGCGAGCAGCGGCTGGACCGCGTTGTTGTTGAGCGCGGTGAGCGTCGGCGACATGATGAAGGCGGTCATGAAAAGGGCGAGACTGACCAGCACCGGATTGGGCGGCGTCTCGGGCATGCCAAAGGCGTGTCGGACCATCGAGAGCACGACGATGATGCGCACGAAGCTCGTCATGCAGATGAGGATTGACGGGATGACCGCGAGCAGGGTCAGGATCAGGGCGGTCCGGACGACATCGGACGACATGCCCAGTCCATGCGGGGCGGCGTGAGCGGGCACAGCACCCAGCAGGCCCGATGCCGCGAATGCCATGGTCAAAAGCCGGCGCGTCAGGCGCATGGCGGGTCCTGGACACTGGCGGCAGCTACGGGTTCATCGCGCAGAACCTGCGTGCTGCCCTGTTGCAGGATCAGCAGATATTCGCGCCCGCCCTGGCGGACGAGGCTGATATCGGCGTGCGGGCTGAGGCGCCGTGTCTCGACCACCTTGATCTCACGCGCGCGTGGCTCGATCCTGGCAAAGAGGGAGGCAAGGTCGATCTTGCCGCTGCGCTGGCGGATCAGCAGAATCGCGAGGCCCGCAATGATGACGCAGATCACAAACGAGATGATGATCCGGCCGAGGGAGACATCCACTTCGCCACCGCCGCCCAGGTGACTCGGGCGCGTCTGCGCGGCGGCCGCTATCGGCCAGAGCCACAAAGCCATCGCTGTTGTGGCGTGGGCAATGGATCGGCAACGCGTCACGACGAGATTTCTGTCAGCCTGACCGCAAAATTCTCGCCAACCGCAACCAGTTCGCCTCGTGCGACCGCAACGCCGTTGAGCCTCAGTTCGACCGGCGCGTTAAGGGCCGCATCGAGCTCGACCACCGCGCCCTGTTTCATCGCGGTGAGCTCGCCGATCGTCATATGGGCGCTGCCCAGAAAGGCATCGAGCACTACCTCGACCGAGTCGATGAGCTTGCTATTGATCCTGTCCGGCGACGGGGATTGAACGGAGGGAGATTGAGCGGGGGCAGATTGAACGATGGGCGTCTCGGGGCGAGCAGACGCGGCGCCGGTCCTGATCTTTTGTTCGGTCACAAATATTACCTGACGGGTTCGAGAAGTTTGAGATGAAGATCGCCATTTGTCTCCACGACCGCGCAACGGCCGCGCGATGCAGGCTTTCCGTTGACCGCGATGGCAAGCGGCGAGTCCGCTTCTGAATCGAAGACCAGGACGTCGCCTTTACTCAGGCCCGCCATGTCGGCGAGCGTGATCGCGGCACGGCCAAGCGAGGCGGAAACGGCCACTTTCTGCCCTGACAGCGCCGCAGAAAAGGGCCGCAAGGCGCTTCGTGCCGAATGGGCGGGAAGTGCGGCTCGGGTAAGCGCCACAATCTGTTCGGTGCTCACGACAACCCTGATCAAGGGCGTCCGCGTGTCGAGACCGACGCTGCAGCCGCGCGGCTCCTCAATCACCGGCATGATACTCGTCGCGCATGTTGCCCAGCGCGAGGCCGCGGGAAGAGCAAGCGCCTCCGCCACGCGACGACCAAAATCGTCAAGGCAGGCGCTGGACAGGGTATCGATCAATTGCCGATCGGACTCCGTCAGAAGCTCCGGCGGATTCGGCGTGTCGAGCATCACGCCGACGAGCGCCAGGCGCGAGCCCGCGGATATGCCCAGCGCAAGATGTCGATCGAGCACGAGCCATGTTCCGTCTTCTCCGAGGTCGGCATGGGTCGGCAGTTGCGTGACTACCGCCAGCGGGCGCGCATTGGCACGGGCGAACCAGGTGACGGACCATGACCGCGCGACCTCCTCCAACAGGCTGTCGATCCGACCCGTTCGCAGCGCTGCCTCGGGCAGCCAGGATCGATATTTCTTCTGCACGGCCTTGCCTCCGATGATCTGGATCAGCCCTGGCCGCGAATGCCGAAGAGCTGCTGGATCATGTCGTTGCTCACGCTGATGATCTGCGATGAGGCCTGGAAGCCGCGCTGGATCAGGATCAGGTCTCCGAATTCGGCCGAGAGGTCGACATTGGAGGCCTCGAGCCGCTTGGAGACGACATTGCCCGCGCGCGGATCCTCGGTCGTCAAAAGCTGGCGCCCGGCGCTCCCTGAATCGGTGAACAGCCCGCCGCTGCGCTGCTTGAGCGCCGACGGATCCCGGAAATCGGCGACCGCGACGGCACCCAGCTGCACCTTCTGCTCGTTCGAATATCCAAGCTCGAGCTCGCCCTTGTCGTTGACCGTCACCGATGTAAGCGATCCGAGCGCATAACCGTCGACCGCGCTGGCGCTCAGCGTCGACGCGGTGCCGGCGGTGAAGGACTTGATGCCGGAAAAGTCCAAGTTGACCGACAGGGCGACATCGCCTTCTGTAAGGCTCAGCGTCGAGTTTGCGGGATCCGCCAGCCCGTTCACGATTTTCAGGGTCTGCGAAGCGGGCGTGAGCGTGTTGCCCTTGTCATCGATCCCGGAAACGGTCCATTGACCGGGCGTGCTCGTGTCCCTGGTGAGGGTGATCTTCCAGGTGTGCGCCCCGCCATTCTTGTCATAGACCTTGATGTCGCTGAGGAGAATTGGTGCGGACGCGTCCGCGGACAGGTTGTTGGCAAACTTGATCGCTGTCGTTGCCTGGGGGGAGCTCGTGCGCGAATTGTCGATCGACAGGCTGACCGGGTGACCCGAAGAGTCCAGCGTCGCCAGCCTGTAATCAGTACCGGACAGCGTAATGAAGCCGTCCTTGTCGACTTCGAAGCTGCCGGTGCGCGTATAGGCGACTTCCTCGCCACGCATCAGCATCAGGAAGCCGCTGCCATCGACTGCGAGATCGAGATCGCGATTGGTTTGCCGGAGCTCGCCCTGGGCCATGTCATAGTTCGAGCCGCCGACCTCGACGCCGTGCCCGGCCGAACCTTCGCCCGATGAAAAGGAAAGGCCGCCATTGCCCTGGGCTCCGAACAGATCGCGAAAATTGACTGTCGATGATTTGAAGCCCTGGCTGTTCAGGTTCGTCACATTGTTGCTGACCATCTGAAGGCCGCGCGAATAGGCATTGAGGCCGCTGAGTCCGATATAGATCGCCCCGAACATGATCTAGTTCCCTTCGCGTATCTGAGTGATGTTGGAGATGGAGATATTGCTGATGGTGCTTCCGTCCGCGGTCTTGATCGTGAGGCTGGAGTTGCCATTGTCGAAGGCAAGCGCAGTGACCGTGCCGGTGATCAGTGACGTGCCAGCACCGATATCGACCTTGCGCCCCAGCAGGCCGGTCGCCTGGAGGTTGCTCTGTGCCGTGACCAGGCTTGCGAGCTTGTCGTTGGTCGTCTGGCCGATCTGGATCTGCGAGAATTGCGCGAGCTGCGAGACGAATTGAAAATTATCCATCGGTTTCAGCGGATCCTGATAGGTCAGTTGGGTCAGGATGATCTTGAGCAGCGAGTCGAAACTCAACCCGAAGGCCGAGGTGGCCGCCTGACTCGTGCTCGATGTCGTGGCCGCGGAGTCTGTTGCGGAAATCGGGCTTACCTGCATCTCAATGATTTCCCTCGGTCGAAGCCATGTCTTTATCTCCGTTCAGCATGATCTCGCGGCCGACCAAGCCGTGGCGGGACAGCGTCGCGGCGATGCGGTGGCGCAAGCGGACACGCTCCTCCCGCCCAAGATCGTCGAGCTTGGCGACCACCTGGAGACCGTGTTCAACCGCCTGGACCGAAACCCGCGTGTTAAGCGCCGCGCCGTCCTGCGCGAACAGTCGCGGCAGCAAAGCTTCGAAGCGTGCGCGGGAGGAGGTGGTCCGGATCGCGGAGGCCGACTCGTTGCCGCGGTCTGGGCCGTTTCTCGCTATGACCTCAGTTGCGGCTGAGACAATGTTCCGTGTGGTCCCGATGTGGATCGGGGCAATCTCGCCCGACAATTTCTGGTTCGCGCCTCGCATATCAGGCAGCGCGCTTTGCACATCCCCAGCCCCGAGCGAAGCCGTGGTCCAGGCGCTCGCCAGAACCTCCAAGGAAATGACCGGAACATCCGCCGGTGAGCTGGGCGCCGGCGCACCTGACTTAACAGCTGACTGAAGCCCATAGTCCGGAGTCTCGGATCCTTCCGGCGGGACAATATCGCCGAGCGGCGTCTGCCCGCCCGGAGCCGATGCTTCGGAGGCAATCTGCCGATCGGCTTGCGACTGCTCGCCGGCCGGGACGGCGCCCATGAAGAAACCGTCCTGATTGAAAATATCCGCGGCCAGCGCCGGCGAAGACGCGTTCGGTTTGTCACCGGGGGCCGCGCCCTCGAGGAAGCCCGGCGCTCCAGCACAGGGATAGATGAGGCCCCGCAGGAGATATCCAAAGTCCAGTGCCCCGCCAGGCTCGCTGTCCAAGGGGGGGGCGACGGGCGTCGCGGCTGGCGGCGGTGCGGGCAAGCCCGGATAGGAACTGAGAACGACGGTCATGATCGCAGCCAGTCAAAGGTGATCCGGTCGGACAGCGCCCCGAGCCGCTTTTCCTCATGCGCCCTGGCGGTCGCACGCCTGGCCCGGGTGAGGCTTGCATCGGCAAGCTTCACCAGTGCCTCAGAAAGTCGCCAACCGTCCTGGCGCTGCGCGTGCGCGCGCTCCGCAAGGGTCAGGCGTGCGCCAGCATCTCCGGCGGCAGCCTCGCGCGCAATCAGGCGCGCGGCGAGGCCACGCGCATATTCCGGCGCAAAGCCCGGCCTTGAAAGAAAGTCGGACCAGTCATCGGCCGCAGCCATGGCGGCTGCCTGCGCAGCATCGCGCGCTTCGCGAGCCGACACCTCCGCGTCCCGCCCCTCGACGAGCGCCGCGTCAGCGGCGGCATGGCGCGCGTGCTGGACCTGGACGAGCTTGGCGATTTGTCTGGGATCGGCCCGCTTCGGCATCAGGCCATGCCCGGAACAAGATGGCGCAGCCGGCTGACCGTGTCGTCAAATCCGATATCTTCCCTGCGCGGCTGGCGCAGGAATGCGCCGAGCCCGGCGCGCGTGGCAATCGCACGATCGACCGAGGCGCTGGTCCCGCTCTTGTAGACGCCGCTCTCGATCATCACGCGCGCTTCCTCATAGGCGGAAAGCATCGCGGTTGCCTCGCGCATCGCCTTTGCCTGCTCAGGCGAAACCAGCCGCTCGGACTCCCGGCTGACGCTGCGGGGTATGTCGATCGCGGGGAAATGGCCCTGCTCGGCCAGGCTCCGCGAAAGGATGATATGGCCGTCGAGGAGAGATTTCATCAGTTCGACGATCGGGTCGTCGACATCGTCGGTCTCGCTGAGGACGGTCATGATCGCGGTGATCGCGCCGCCGCCCCGGATCGCGCCGCACCGCTCGACGATCCGCGGGAGAACGGCGAAGACGTTTGGCGTGTAGGCGCGAACGGTCGGCGGCGCGCCCGCGGCCAGGCCCATCTCGCGCAACGCCATTGCCATGCGGGTGACCGAGTCGACCATGAGCACGACATGCTGGCCCCGCCCGCGCCAATGGTCGGCAAGACACAGCGCATAGTGCACCGAACGCACCCGCAGGGACGCGCTTTCGTCGGACGTGGCTGCTACAAGGGTGAAGCGCGCAGCATCCTTCCGCCGCGACAAAACACGCCACATCGCCTCGACCTCGCGGCCTCGCTCACCGACCAGGCAAATAACGCAGCGGTCGCTTCGGGTCTGGGTCGCCAGCTGCTCCATCAGGCTGGTCTTGCCGACCCCGCTCGCCGCGAACACGCCGACGCGCTGGCCGACGCCGAGCGTCAACAGGCCGTCGATTGCCCGAAGCCCGGTCTGGAGCACCGTGGCCGGGTCAACCCGCTCCATCGGTCTCGGCACCACACCGCCCAGCGCGACGCTCCTGTCGGCGACGATCGCTGGACCGCCATCGATCGGCTGGCCCAGGGCGTCGACCGCGCGGCCCGCAAATCCATCTCCAACCGATACCTGGCGATGCCTTGAGCGCACAACAACCCGCGCATCGGGCCTGATCGTCCCGTTCTGCTCGAGCGGCACAAGCACAACCCGGCGCTCGTCGATCGCCACGATCTCCGCCGGAATCCGGCCGCCGATCTCGCTTTCGATATCGCAGAGATCGCCCGGCGCCGCAGCCGGCCCCGTCGCCTCGACAATACCGGCCGCGACCTTCCTGACATGGCCATAGGCCGGTGCGAACTCTTCCTCTTCGATCCGCCGGAGGAACGCGTGAGGCTTCATGCGGCGACCTCGCCGGCAATCAGCAGATCGAAAAAGCGGTCGAGTTCGCGCCATTGCGACGCGATGCCCACATCGATCGACCCCAGCTTGAGGTCGAGCCGGCATTCGCCGGCGGTGAGGGCGGGATCAACGACAATGTCAGACGAACCGGCGGCGACCGCTGACCGAAGCGCATCCCGGGCGGCGTCATCGGCGAAGTCGGCGCCGCTGACCCGGATGGAAACCACGCTTTCACGACCGAGCGCCTGGGTGCGCAGGCGGATCGCGCGGGTCACGAGATCGCCGAGATCAGGTGCCTCGCCGAAGAGTTTTCGCAACGATGCCTGGGCCAGCATCGCCGCCAGCGCGTCAAGCTCCGCCAACCGATCCTCCCATGCTGCGCGCGCCTGATCGACGCCGGTGCACACAGCGGCAACCAGCCGATCGGCCTGATCCTCGGCCTCTTCCAGACCCTGGTGGCGGCCGGCCTCGCGCGCGGCGCGTTCCGCTTCGGGCGCACGGGCCCGCAGATCGGCAACCACCCCCTGCAGCCGCTCTATTTCCCGGGTCGCTTCCGCGAGCGCCAGCTCCGCTTCCGATGGTCCGCGCGCGGCAACGTCTTGCTGGACCGTCCGCGGGTCCCGACCCAGCGCGCGGACCACGGTTTCCGCGGAACGCGCCTTGATCACGCCGGTCAACGCCGTGCTCCGCCTGGCGAGAGGAAGCCGCCAAAGGCCTCGAACAGGGAGCGCCCCGAAGCCGGGGACGGTCGCGGTCCGCGAGGCCGCTCGCTGCCGATCATGTCGTCAACACCGCGCAGCAGCGCGTCGCGCGTTGCAGCCGTCATGCGGTCAAGCGGATTCAGGGCGTCGCGATGCTGCGCCTGGCGGATGCGGGTCGAGAGCCAGGGCGAGAATCGGTTAGTGCCGACCGCATCATCGACTGGAGTTGATCCCGGTCCGGCACAGTCTGCGAGCGCCGCGCGCTCAGCGTCGGTGAGCGCGCGAAGGATCGCCCGGCGCGCGCGGGGCGGCATCGCCTGCAAATCCCTGACCAGGTTTTCCAGGCTGTCAGACGCGGACATCGCCATTCCCTTCAGCCTGGATCTGCTGCCGCAGCCGGGCCACAAAGGCGTCGCGATCCAGCGGCGTCAGGTCGCCCGGGCGCCGTCGAAGCAGGACGATGATCGCAAGCACCGCGACAATGCCGGCCAGTGCCCAGATCCACCAGCCCAAGCCTGTCTCGAAAGCGACGGGAACTGGAGCTGCGGCCGGCTCGACGGCGCCCGCCACCGGCTTGGCGGCAAGCGGCGGTGCCGGGGAAGGGGTTGTGGTGGGCCCCACCTCGAACGACAGGGAGTCGCCATGCTGCTCGTCAAGGCCGACCGCCGCGGCAACCGCGTTCCGGGCGACGCCCTGATCCTCCGCGTTGAGCGGCGTCTCAGTCAGGATGGTCATGCGAAGCTGGAAATCCCGGCCACCGCCGGCCGGCGCACCGACCGCGCGGGCTATCGTTGTGCCACCGGAGCTCGCCGGTTCATCCGGCCTGGCACCACTTCCTGACATGATCAGCGTTTGAACACCGATTTGCACACCGGGCATCAAGGTCGCGATGGCTGCTTTCGCCCGCGCGCTATAATAATTCCGGGCAGCCGTCTGCTCGTCGATCTCAGGCGTCTGCAGCGCTTCGCTTGGCGGCGCCTGGCTGACGATCCGGCCATCGCCATCAAGAATGGCGACGTCTCCGAGCGCAAGGTCGGGAACGGCGGACGCGACCAGCTGCTGGATGCCGGCGACGCGGTCTGGCGTCAGCGATCGGCCGGGTTTCGCGATCACCTCGACAGCGGCCTTCGGCACCGCGCGGTTGCCGCGAAACAGCGAGCGCTCAGGAAGCGCCAGATGGATCCGCGCGCTCTCGATCCCGTCCATCATCATGATCGTGCGGGCGAGCTCTCCCTGCAGCGCGCGCTGATAATTGATCTTCTGCGCGAAATCAGTGAGCCCCATGTCGGACTTGTTGAAGAGTTCGAACCCGACCGCGCCCTTCATGGGGATATCCGACCCCGCAACCGCCAGTCGGACAGTGTCGGCCTGGTCGGTCGGCACGAGGATCGTGGTGCCATTGTCGCGCAGCCGGTGCGAAACACCTTTCGCGTCGAGCTGGGCGACGATCGCGGACGCGTCCGCCGGCTTCAGGTCAGTGTAGAGAACAGCATAATCGGCCCGCAGGAACAGATAATAGCCGGCCGCCAGGATCAGGCAGACCACGGCGAATATGCCGAGGAACAGCTGGCGCTGCCTCGTGAACATCGGGGACTCGGTAACGCTATCAGCGGCCATGAGACGTCAGAGCTGCATGTTCATGAGTTCGCGATAGCCCTCGACCAACCGCGTCCGGACCTGCATCGCCAGCTCGACCGACATGCGCGCCTGCTCGAGCGCATAGGTGACCTGATGGATCGGCACTGAATCATCGAGCGCGAACCGCTGGACGAGAGTGTCCGCGGTCGACAGTTTCGATTCGACCTGTTTCATGCCCGCCGTCAGGATGTCGCCAAACCCGGCGCCCTGGCTCTGCGGGACCGGCTGCGGCATGCCGAGCCTCATGACGAGCGGATCTCCGCCAAGCGCCGTGACGGGCGCGATCGCACTCATGATTGCCGACCCAATTGCAGGGCCTGGCTCTCCATCTGGCCGGCGATGTTCAAGGCGGTCAGATTGGCCTCATAGGCGCGCGACGTCTTGATCAGCAATGTCATCTCCCCGGCATGATCGATCGCTGGATAAGTGACGAAACCGGTCTTGTCGGCTTGGGGATTTTCCGGCTCGTAGACGCGCCTGACACCGCCACCGACCGGCTCGACGCCGACTACCTCGACCCCGGACGGCGCCTGGACCGAGCCCTTCTTCGCGACCAGATCGGCAAAGCCGGTCCTGGCGGCAGAAACCAGCCGCATCGCGCGGACCGGCTGGCCCGACAGGGTCCGGCTCGTGTCCACACTCGCCAAATTCTGCGCGATGACCTGAAGCCGCTGCCACTCGACATCGAGCCCGGTCCGGCTGATCTGCGTGGGCGTCATCGCTATTGTCCCCCTTGTACGGCAAGCCGCTCGATCTGCATCTCGCGGCCGAGCAGGTTGAGGAGAGCAGCATAGCGTCCCGCTGTGTCGGAGGCGGTTTCCAGTTCGAGGTCGAGCCGCGGCTCGTCTCCGAATCCGGACTGTGTCGCGCGCGTGATCGTCAGGGGCAGGTCGCGCACGGCCTCGGGGCCCCTGGCTGCAGCCGCCTTGAGGCTCTCCTCGAACTTGACCTGGAGCGGCTGGTAGCGCGGCGAGCTCGCGCCCGCGATATTCTGCGCGGTGGCGAGCGCCCGCATCGACAGGCCGTCGAGCGCCTTGTTGATGATGATCGAAGATATTGCGTCCAATTGCCCTACTCCTATTGAACGATGATGTCGGCGTGCAGCGCGCCGGCGGCCTTCACGGCCTGCAGAATGCTGATGGTCCGTCTCGTGTTGACGTGCGCGTGCGAAAGCCCCTGGACGAGATCGGCGACGGTTGTGTTCGGAAACCTGACCACCGTATCGCCGACTGAATCATCGACATCGAGCTTGGTGTTGGTGACGACGAGGCTGCGCACGTCGCTGGCGAAGCCCGACACGAAGCCGGGTTGCGATGCGACATTTTCGGCCTTGATCGTGATCTTGATGTCGCCCTGCGAGATCACGACGCTCGAGATCTGCACCTCGCCCCCGGCGACGATCGTGCCCGTGCGCTCGTTGACGACGACGCGCGGCGTGCTGTCCGGCTTGACCTGGATTGCCTCGATCCGCGCGAGGAAGGCGGTCAGCTGGGCCGGGTCACCGGCATAGCGCACCTTCACTTCATCGGCGCTTTGCGCGACCGCCGATCCGAAGCCGATCCGGCCGTTGATGGCATCGGCGATATGCTGCGCGGTGCCGAAGCTCGGATCGCTGAGCAGGAAGGAGATTTCCCCGTTCGCCTTCAGGATATGGGCATCGACCGCCGTCTCTACCGTCGCGCCGCCCTGCAGAAGCGCGGTGGTGGGATAGTTGCGCTGCTGCTGGTTGAGGTCGCTCTCGAAGCTGTAGCCGCCCGCGACCAGCGCGCCCTGCGCCAGCGCATAAGGATGCTGGTCGGGTCCGAGCATCGGCGTCATCAGCAGAGTCCCGCCGGCGAGGCTGCGCGCATCGCCGATCGAGGAAACGGTCGCGTCGATCCGGTCGCCGACATTGGCGGAGGCGGGAAGCGTCGCGATGACCATCACGACCGCGACGTTGCGGCTGCTGATCTGATCGTCCGTGACCGTCGTGCCGAGCCTGTTCAGCACGTTGCGCAGCGCCTGGCGCGTGACGCCACTCCGGCGCGTATCGCCCGATCCGGCGAGGCCAGTGACCAGCCCGTAGCCAATCAGCGCGTTCTCGCGCCAGCCCTCGAAGCGCCCGAGTCCGCTGAGCGGCACGTCCTGCGCCGCCGCGGGAGCCGGCTGGGAGGTCGAAAAGAGGATAAGCATGGCCAATGTTCCGGCCACCGACAGGCGCATCATCCGAGCCCGAGAAAGCGGAAGACGCGGTTGATGACGCCTGGCTTCGCGCTGCGCGAGACGAAGCCACGGCCGTCATAATCGATCTGGGCATCGGCCACCCGGCTCGAGAGCACTTCATTGTCGCTGGTGATGTCGGCCGGACGCACCCGTCCGCGGACGCCGATATTGCTGTGCTCGCCGTTGACATGCATCTGCTGGCGGCCGGACACGTGCAGGTCGCCGTTCGGCAGGACCTCGTCGACCACCACCGTGATCTGCGTCACGAAGCGCTCGCTGCGCTGCACCTGCCCGCCGCCGCTATAGCCGCCGCCGACATGAAGGTTGCCGGATTCATTGATCGAGCCGGCGCTAATGCCGCCGCTCAGATTGGTGTTCTTGGTTGAATCGCTCTTGGCGCTATTGGTCGATTCGGCCGACTGGTACACGACCACCGTCAGCGCGTCGCCGACCTGCATCGCCTTGCGATCCGCGCTCATCGCCGACCAGCTGCTCGGCTTGTAGAGATTCTCGGCGTTCGCCGCCGCTGCCAGCATTGACGAAACCACCATAGCGCAGCCCGCAATCCATATTCCCCGCGTGGCGATCATCGTGGTGCCTTCTTGCCATCGACGGGCGCGGCATAAATCTGACCGTCCCCATCGCGAACGAAGACCCGGCCGCTGCGGCTTGGCTGGAGCGCGGTTACCGGCCGTTCGATCCGGACCGCGCCCTGGGTCGAGACGAGCATGAGCGTCGCCCCCTTGGCGACATCGGGCAGGTCCCGGATGATCGTGCGGCCGAGATAGGCGCCGGCATCTAGGTCGCGCGCGGCAACGACCAGGCCCGAAGCACGATCGAACGCGAGCGGTGCCGGCACCTGATCACGACACGCGACCGGCCCGACCGACTCCCGCGTGATCGTCGCGCCACGCGCCACGGACCTGGTCAGGGCGAGGCAACCGGCGCGTTCACGGTCAGGCAACGGCGCGACCCGCGCCTCGGGCGTGCCAAGCATCAAGGCAACCAGGATGACCGCCCCCACCATATCGATTATCGACGCAGGCCGTTGGCGATTGCCATCATCTGGTCGGCCGCCTGGAGGATCTGTGCGTTCGCGCCATAAGCGCGCTGGACGAGCATCAGCTGGACCATCTCGCTCGTCATCTCCACGTTGGAGCGCTCGATGCCGCCCTGAACGAGCATTCCGGTGCCATCCTCACCGGCCTGTGCGTCGAGAACTTTCGCGTCCTGGTCGGCACGATAGAGCCCGCCATCCAGCCGGGTCAGCGTCGAAGGATCGTCGACCCTGACGAGCCCGATCTGGCCGAGCTCGACCGGCGTGGTCGAATCCGCGGTCTGCGCGCGGACCATGCCGTCCGAGCCGATCGTGACCGCGGAGGCATCCGCGGGGATGCTGATCGCAGCCTTCAATGCCATGCCGTTCGATGCGGCGAGCAATCCGTCTTCGCCGACCTTCATCGTGCCGCCACGCCACAGCAAGGTCTGGCCCGAGGGGCCCATCAGCTCGACAAACCCCTGGCCGTCGATCGCCATGTCCATCGGGTGGCCGGTGGTTTCAATCGCCCCGGCCTCATTGACCATCGCGGTCGAATCGACCGTCACCCCGGCGCTCGAAAGCGCGGCATCGAGGGGATCAGCATGCCGCGCATCGGCTGCGGCGCGGGTCGCCATCACGTCGGAAAAACGGACATCGGCGCGCTTGAACCCGGCCGTGTTGATGTTGGCGATATTGTTCGCGATGATGTCGAGCGCGCGCTGCTGCGCCTGCAGGCCGATCGACCCGACATAAAAGGCGCCGTTCATCGTCCGCCCGCCCCGAACGTGGTGATCGCCCGGCCAAGCAGATCGTCATAGGTCTGCATCAGCCGCGAGCCGCTCTCCGCCTGGCGAAGCGACGCCATCATCGTCACCATCTCATCGCCGACCGAGACGTTCGACGTCTCCGTCATCCCCTGGCGAAGCTGCGGATCGGAGACTTCGTTCGCGGCGCCATCGGTAAAGCGGAACATCGAGCCGTCGAGCGGTTGCACCGCCGCAGCGCTGGATGGCGCGAACAGCCCGACACGGCCGACCGGCCGCGTGCCGTCGAGGATCGTGCCGTCAGCGAGGATCTTCACATTGGCCCGGTCAAGCGCGAGATCGCCGCCACCCGCCTGCTGAAGCGCAAAGCCTTGCTGGTTCACGACCGTGCCGTCTGCGGCGAGCTTGAACTGGCCCTGGCGCGAATAGACGGCGTCGGTGCCGTCCCGCAGCTGGAAGAAGCCGTCACCGCTGATCGCGAGATCGAGCGGGTTGCCGGTCGCGTTCAATTTGCCTTGAGCGAGGTCGGCCCGGGTGCGGGTCAGCACCGCGCCGACACCGTCGGCCCCGCCATTGGCGACGAGGTCGGCAAAGCTGATCTGCCGCTTGTATCCGGCGGTGGAAACATTTGATATATTGGATGAAACGACCTCCAGGCGCTTTTCAGACGCGCTCAGGATCGCAACCGCCGATTCGACGAGTCCCGACATGTGCCCCCCATTGACCGTCCCATTATGGGACATAGTCGCGCGGACCCGTCAAGAGGGCCGCCGCCGCGCAACATCGGTTTTCGAAGCCGACTCGCGAAAATCAGGGCGCTGTGATCGCTGAAAAAATTTGCATCCGATTTGGTGACATCGGTCAGCCTGCACCGAATCGGCCGCCGGGAGCGCGAATCAGGCAGGGGAAGCTGGCCGGGGAGCGCTCCCGTCCTGGAATCATTCTCATCATTTTCGGCTAAACAATCTGCCATTTCCGGCGATCATGATCTGTGCCGGGATCGATCACCTAATTACTGCCTGTGCTTGTTTGCAGGTGGCTGTCGGCGAAAGATATGCGCAATATCACAACGGAGACCGCGTGCATCGGGTGTTGCTTAAGCAGGGAATTTCTCGATGCGGTTCTCGGAAAGGATGCGCCGATGCGGTAGCCGATCGATGAGGGTCGGCACGCGGTGTTGTAGGTCCGTGGCATGCGTCCCTAGGGGCAATTCGAGTTCATTTCCAGCCAACAGAGCGGCTAAATATTGCCCGAGCGCAGCAGATGCCGAATGTAGAAAACATCTTTCATCCGTCGAGCACTTCAACAGCCATGTCACTATCGACCCTCGCCGAGACTAATGCGCGCGTCGCCGAAAAAGCGATTGTGACGCTTGCCGATCCGCGCTTGATCGCGGGGCGCCAAGCGTTGGAGGCCGCCGACCCGGCGAATGCGCAGCGGCTGCTTGATGAGCTGCTCGCTGAAGATCCGGACAACCCTGTCGTGCTCAATCTGCGGGCTGAAGTCGACCTCCGTCAGCTCAGATATGGTGACGCAAGCGTTTGGTTCGAACGCTGCCTCTCCGCGACGCCGGGCCACCTTTCCGCCCTGCACGGCCTTGCTTATTGTCAGTTTCACCGCGCCCGGCTTGCGGAAGCACGAACCTTGGTCGATCGCATGCTCACATTTGATCCGGTCAATATTCCGGCGCGCTTGCTCAAAGCGGCCACTGCCGCACTTGCGGGCGATAACGCCGATGCAGCGCTGATCTACACGGGCATCCTTGCGGAACGGCCGGGCCATTATCCTTCGCTGCTTGGCCTGGGCCACAGCCTTCGCATCATAGGTCGCGCCGACGAGGCGATCGGCGCCTACAAGGAGGCCCGGCGCGTCAGCCCGGGAAGTTGCGAGCCCTGGTCGTGCCTTGCAAGCCTGAAGACCTATCGTTTCAGCGACGAAGAACTCAACATCATGCTGCGCCTCGACGGTCGGCGCGATCTTCCAGAAGCGGAGCGCATTCATCTCAGCTTCGCGCTCGGCCGGGCATTCTGGGAACGCGGCCTGGATGAGGCGTCCTTCAGCCACTATGCCCGGGGCAACGCACTCTGTCGTGAACAAGCCGGGGAGGATCCCGAAGAGTTCGCTCTGCGCGTCGATCGCTGGATCGACGATTCAATCTCGGCTTTTGCCGCACCGGCAGAGTCACACGCTCATCCGCAAGGTGCGCCCGTCCCGATCTTCGTTGTTGGTCTTCCTCGTTCGGGGACAACCCTTGTCGAACAAATTCTCGGTGCCCACTCAGCGGTCGAGGCGGCAGGTGAATTGCCGCATCTCGCGACCATCGCCCGTCGCCTGATGGACGAAACCACGAACCTAGCCGCAGTTGATCGTGCCGCGCTGGGCGCCGCATATCTCGAGTCGATCGCCGCGCATCGCAAGACGAACAAGACTTTCATCATCGACAAGCTGCCGACGAATTTTCGTAACGTCGCTCTTATCCGGGCAATCCTGCCGCAAGCGCGCATAGTCGACGTGCGTCGCCACCCACTGGCGAGTTGCGTGGCGATGCTACGACAGAATTTTCTCAATCTTCCCGAATATGCGGGGACGATGGCGGATCTCGCCAGGTCAAGAAAACGCTATGTCGAGGCGATGGACCGGTTTGACACCGCCCTGCCCGGTGCGGTCACGCGAATTCGATATGAGGATCTGGTCCGGGATACCGAAACGCAGATTCGGCACCTGATCGCAGCGCTCGACCTGCCGTTCGAAGATGCGTGCCTCGCGTGGCACAGGAGCGGTCAGCCGGTGCGTACGCCGAGCTCAGAGCAGGTACGTCAACCGATCTACCGCGACGCGCTAGAAGAATGGCGGCGGTTGGACCTTTGGTTGGAAGACGCCAAGGTCTTGCTCGCGGCGGAGGTTCAGGAATGGAAGGACTAGTTGCTATAAAAGCGGCAATTTTGTTGGAGAGCGCCGTAAAATATTCGATTACCTACCATTACATATTTTCTATTCAAAGTATTACGGCGCCATTTAAGTTTAATTCACATTAAATTCGCGAAACTCACTCATGGTCATTGCTTAATAGGAGCCGAGGCGCGAATTCTGGCCATTTCTGTAGCACGCCGCCAAGAAATTTATGATCCTCTCTCGGGATTTCACTTTGCCAACGTTGAAGAAGAGACCCACTCTTTGGTGCCGCCATGTCTGGTTTGCCATCCTTGAGTGGCGGATCGGCCTCAGGTGTTGTTGCACCAGACTTAATCCAGCGACACCAGACGAGCGTGTCCAAATTGCGATAGCATGGCGCTCCTCGGGAGAATCCGCCTTCCCTCTCCGCTTGTCGCGTGACATCTAAGAAATCGACGATATCCTCGGGCCGCGTAATGCGTGCAGGTTTTGAAAGATGGAAAGTTGTCTTAATTTCTGCTGAATCTGGGTTAAAAGCTTCGATCATAGCGGTCATGATCGCAGTCAGTACTTGTTCTGAGGCCAATTCATCAGGTATGTCAAAAATATTACAGTAATCTAAATTGCCTAATCCCGAATAGGTCAATTGACTGTATAACCGGCTGTGATCGTCCTTACGGCGATTCCAAAATGAAATAATTTCGTGACCCTCTTTTTCGCTTTCATCGAATAACCTACGCCACTGCAAATCATTCATATCGCTCACCTGCGGCTGCTCTAGCATTTTTTCCCACCGATATTCTTCTCCATGCGGTGAAAATCTTGATAGAATAGAGTCAATAGAACGAATATGAGAGAAAAACTTAGAAATTTGCGCGCGCTTAATATCGTCTGATAGTTCGCGATGACGCCATACTGATCTTACCGCAACGCTTGGCGGCGGATTCTCTTGACTTATGTTCACCCTATTTCCCAACACGCGGCATTGGCAGATTGACAACCGGAATTCCTACCCCACTATCAGTGAACGCGCCAGCAATAATCCCGGTGTCTCTCATCGTTTGCGCAAACCACGCGCCACGGGTACCCGGCAGGCTCATAATTACCGCCTCCTGAGCTGCTCCTTGCGCGATAATTTTAGCTAGAGGTCCAGAAAATAATTCTAACGGCTTGCCTTGATCAGCCTTCGCTTCTTGTAGCAGCGGCCCACTAGGCGTATCCAAGCAGCCATCGAAACTCACTATTCCGCTACTTCGAAATGAGGCTGCAACCGCAAAGTCTTGACCTGGATGGCCCGTCACGAATCCTTGATAAACATAAGGATTTGATCCGACAGCCGAAGAATTATCAGGTACCCAGGTACCAATATTCGAGCACGTCAATCTTTCGCTTTGGGCGATAGCGGCCGTTAGGGTAAGTGCTTCGGGAAGTGCCTTACCATACTCCTTCTGAAGCGCCTTGGGGTCATACACAACCTCGCCCCCTACGAGGGAGACCGGTACATTCAACGATCGAGAAAATGTCCAGCTTGCCCAACCGCCCAATATCGGCTCCGTGGTCAACTTGCGAAATTGCGCCGTGGTTCCTGGGTCTCCGATGCTTCCGCCAGTTTTAGAATATGGATCGGGACCAGTGATTTGAAGTTCGAGATCACTTCCATAAGGCACGGTCACCGTTTGAGGGCGGGGAGTATCGCCGCTCAACAGGGTAAGGGTTCCAAAAACCGAGAAGCGAGCAAAGATAGCCGCATATGGACCAATGCCCTCAATTCCACCCAGAATTGATGATATTCGCAACCCCGACAGCCCAGTTGGGAGGGCGGCTGCGCTCGCATCTTGCAGTAACGCTCCAGCGATTGGGTTACCGAATTGATCGACTGGCTGACCACCGATGGTTCGGAACACGCCGTCATTCATAGGCGGTCCGACTGTGAAGCTGGCACTTCCCGATGCACCGAACGACTGTTGTCGGAAGTCCATCAAGCTGGTCGATGCCAGCCTGTCGTCGGTATATAGATATGGATGCAGTCTCGCCGTCACCACGATATCAGTCACGCTGTTGCCAATTGTCGGCGCAATTCCGGCTGTGGGATTGGCGTTGACCTGATCAGTGGGTGTTGGGGTAGTTACCTGCCCAGGCCCGGCGGTACCTCCGGAAGTTCCCCCACTAGAACCTGTGATTGCCTTACCAACCGCACGGCCAAGCACGCTCCCGATCGCGTCGGGCAGTGCGGCGAGAATATTATCCCCGAAATCCGACCCATCGATCGCGCTGCGGGTGGCGGCATCCGCAATGTCGGTAGCGGCGGTGGTGACGAAGTCGCTGCCGATACCGTGCGAGAAAAAGCCGCTCTTGATCGAGCCGCCAATGGCATTCCCGATTCCCGAGCCGATGCCGGCGGCCGCAACGCCTGCCCAATTGAACTTGTCCTGCAGGCCAGTCGCGACACCGATGCCCTGTGTGATCGTGCTTGCCAGTGCCCCGCGCACCACATCGGTGGCGAACGTCTGCGCCTTGGTCAGAGTGTCGCCCGCAAACATGCTGAACTTGCTCAGTGACGCACCGACTCCGGCGCCAATCCCGGCCATAGCCACCGCCCCCCAGTTAAACTTGTCCTGGAGACCTGTTGCGAGACCGAAGCCCTGACTGACCACACTGCCGGCGACGCCGGCGAGAGCGGCTCCTCCGATCGCCGCGGCCGACCCCGCTGCGGCTGCTGTGGTGCCGCCGTTGAGCAACTGGCCGATAGGCGCCTTGAGAACGAGTGTGACCGCGATGGCTATGGCCATGAGCAAAATCTGGCCGAGAATGCCGCAACCGCTCTTTTTCGGCGGCTGGGGTGTGGTCGGCGACACATTGCCGATCTCGGAGCTGGAATCGTAGGGAGTGAGCGTGCTTGCGTTGTTATGATTGCGCGCGACACCGGCGGGTAGCGTCAGGTGCTGGCCTTCGACCAGCTGCGTGTCGCCGGTTATCCCGTTGGCGTCGGCGATCTTGTACCACAGCGACGAATCGCCCCAGACCTGCTGGGCGATCGAGCGCAGCGTTTCACCGCTGCGCTGCACCACGTAAGACCCGCCCGCGGCTCCCTGGTTATAGGAGTTGATCGGGCCGCCGGAGCTCTCCGCGAAGTCGCTGTAGCTCGAAGCGTAAGAGCCTCCGTTGCGGAACGCGCCGTTCGCCTGATAGGCCTGCCGGTCGTAGATCGACGCGCTTTCGGTCAACTTGCTGGTGCTGTTGTTGCCGACATAGCCGAGCTCCTTGCCGCCGAACCGGTACCAGAGCTCGTGCGGATCACCGCCGGTCTGGTTGGTCGCGTTCCAGTAATTCTGGTCCGCCTCGTCGCGGCGGATGATCTGGTCATCGCCATTGGTAACGTAGCTAACCGTGCGTGAGCGCCCGTCATAGATTGACACCGAGGCGAGTGTGCCGCGCCCATCATAGCTGAAATAGGTATTGTTCGTGGTCGACTGGCTGGTGTTGGGCTTATAGGCAATCGCACTCTGCTGCGCGCTGCCCCACCACACATAGCTGTTCGTGGTCGATGAGCTGTTCTGGTAGCTGCCGTTTTTGTAGTTGGTCGTACTAACCGAGCCGACAGCGCCCATCAGATACTCGCCGGTCGACGATGTCTGGGAGTAGCTATTATACGACATGTAAGAGTTTGTCGTGTAATTCTGCTCGTACTTAAGGGTCGTCGTCGTGTCCGACTGCAGGAAGCCGTTATAGGCATAGCTGGCCGTGCGCGAATAGGTCACCGTGCTGCCGGAATAGTCCGACTGCGCTACCTGGCGGCCCAGCAGATCATAGGTGAAGACGGAGCTGACGGGCGTTGAACTGGTCGCCGCCGGCGCCGACGGGATCGACGAGGGGGCTGTGTACAGCCCAGTCGTCGGATTATAGACTTCGTAGGCCGCCGCCCCCTGGGTGATCTTGATGTCAGCGAGCCGGCCCGCGCCGTCATATTCGTCGTTCTCGCGGGTTTCCGAATAAGAGCCCGGATAATAGCCATAATAAGAGGTGTAGGAACCGGGCGTGTAGTCGGTGCGGATCGCGGCGACGCGCTCGCCCGCTGCGTCATAGAGATAGTCCTGACCTCCCGCGACTGAGCCCGAGCTCATACCGCGCACGATTGTCGTGCCGGTGGCGCCTGCTGTGCCGGATAGCATGCCCTTGTCGGTAACCAGCTCGTTCCTGCTATCGTAGCGGAACCAGTAATTGTCGGTCGCGGTGGAACTGACCGCGCCGTTGCCATCGAGCACCGCGTGGGTCGAGACTGTGTTGCGGATATTGCCCACGGCATCGTATTTCTCGGTCAGCGACGCAGTGGGCAAATAGCTCGTCGCGGCCGCGTTCATCACGGTGAGGCGGCCGAGCGCATCATAGGTCGCGGTCTCGTTGACCAATGTGTAGCTGTACGAACTGGGCGAGCTGTACGTATAATAATTAGAGCCATATTGGATCATCTGGCTCCCGTCGTTATTGGTCACCTCGCTCGTGCGGTTGCCGGCGGCATCATAGCCATAGGTCGTAAGCTTCCGATCGTAGACGTCGCCGCCGACGGTCCCGGTGATCGATGCGGCGGTCGCTATGGTTCCGCTATTGTACCAGGAATAGACGTTGCTGCCGCGGGTCACCATCCGGCCCGCCGCGTCGAATGTCTCACTTACCTGATGGCCACCCAGATCCTGATTGAAAACTTCGCGGTTATACAGATCCCGCTTTGAGATCGTCGTGCGGCTGTTGGCGTAGGTCGTGGTCTCTGTCCATCCGCCGAAATTGGTGGCGGTGCCATTGATGGACGTGCTTAGCGTGCCGTCCCAGGCGTAAGCGGTCGTGGTGACGTAGCCGGAGAGGTCGGTCTGGCCAATCACGCGCCCGAGCGCGTCATAGTTCGACTTCTCAAGCTGCAACACGGTGTACGGAGCGCCGTAATAAGAGCTATAGCCAGTGTAGTTATATTCGTTGTTGCCATGCTGGATGCGTTGGCCAAACTGGTCGTAAACATATGTATCGATGAGCCGCGTTGTATCATCGGATGCGCTGGAAACATTCGTCGCGCGATTATGCTTGTCCTGGACCAACTGACCCAGTCGGTTGTAGCTGTTCTCCTCGACATGCATGTAAGGTGACGCCGAGTTGTAGAGTTCGTCGCGAATGACTCGCGCATCGCCCATGATATCGTAGAGGACCTGTTTCTTGCTGCCATCGGCGTGGAACTCGGCCGCAACGAGCGCCTGACTCTTGTCGTAACCACTGCCGGCAAGCAGCGCGTAAGAGATGAGATTGCCGGTATTAGCCGCTTTGCTATAGGCCGTTGCTTGGGTATTCGCGGACGTGCCGTAAGTGCCATTGGCGTCCCGCGTGCCAATCTGCCGGCCGGCAAGGTCGTAATAGTCGTCTTCGGAGGGCTTCGCCCAAATGTCGAGCCCGTTCTCGAGCGTGATCGACACCGCCGGGCTTTCCGAACGGATCTTCCGGCCCATGGTGTTATAGGTATAAGTCATGGTCGAGCCGCGCGCATCAGTCTCCGTCGCGACGTCGCCGAACGCATTATAGGTGCTGTAGGTGTTGAGAGTCTGATTGGTGACCGTGCCCGACAGGTCGCGCCCTTCCTGGATCATCTGTATCGCGAGATTGCGCTTGTCATAGACGGTGTAGGTGCCATCGACATTCGCTTGACTGACCAGGGCGAGCGCGCCGGCAAAACCGGTCGAGCTGGTGAAGCTCGCGCCGGCGGACGTGATTGCCGCTGTCTGGTTGCCCGCACCGTCATAGGCGTAGAATTTCCAGACTCCGTCACCCGAGGTTGTACCGACGAGGCGACCGGCGGCGTCGAACTGGTTGAAAACTTGGTAGAGCGCGGAGCCGGCATTCATGCCAGAGGCCGAGTTACTGCCCGTACCCTGGGCCGTCACCTCGCCAAAATTATTATATTGATAGCTGAAATAGCCGACCCGCTGCAACGTACCGCCGATCGTCGAGTAGATCGACTGGCCGAGCGTCCGCCCGCCAAGATCATAGGTAGTGGTCTGGGCTTCGGCCACCGTCGTGGTAGAGGTGGTCGAGGCCGAGGAGTCGGAATTGATCAGTCGGTTATAGGCGTCCTTCTTGGTCCGCCCCATGACATCATAGAAATATTGATGGACATTGCCTTCGGCATCGGTCGTCGACAACAGCCGCCCGCCTTCACCGTAGCGATGGGTCGTGACCCGCTGCAGCGCCTGATAGGTGCCCGACGATGTGCCCGCCTGGGTTGAGGTAATGAGATCGCCGACCGCGTCATAGGCATAGGAAGTGACAGGCGTCACCGTCGTGCCGTTGGCGTCGCTGAACGAGGCACGCTGCTCACTGGTGAGGCGACCGTCGCTGTCATAGATATAGGTCGCGATCGCGCCGGTCTCGCTGGGTTCGGTCTTGGTAAGCACCTGGCCCAGCGCGTTATAGGTGTAATTGATGATCGAGTCGGTGCCGGCCGCGGTGAGCGCACCGGTCGATGCGTTGATCGTCCAGGCGACGACGCCTGTGCGCTTTTCCTGCGTGCGGTTGCCGTTGAGGTCGTACGAGAAAATCGTCGTGCGATCATCGCCACTGGTGGCGACGCTCGGCGCGGCGGCGAGCGTCGGGGTGCCGGTAAATTTGGTAGCGAAACGCGTCTCGTTCGTGACGTTCCCCTCGGCATTATAGGCCCAGGTCGTGAGATAGCCCTCGGCGTCGAGTTGCGCGGACTTGTGGCCCTGCGCATTGTACCAGCTCCAGGTCACCGCCCCGTTGGGAGCAGTCAGCTTCACGACATTGCCGTCGGCGTCATATTGATAGGTCGTGGTCAGGCTGGCCGTCGATGTCACATAGCTGGTGCCGTTCCAGCTTCCGGTGGTGAAGGTGTTGCCTGTCACGCTGACCACCACGCTCGTCTGCATACGGTTCAGCGCATCGAAGGTAGCGTCGGTCTCGCGATAGGTGCCTGAGGGCGCCGCTGGTACGGCGCCCCCGGTTGCCGGGGTGGTGGCGGAGCCATTCGCGTCGTAGACCTTGGTCGAGGTCAGGTTGCCGTTGGCGTCATATCCATAAGCGGTATAAACCCATTGCGACGCTGCAAGCTGGCGAATCTCGGCCACCTTGCGGTCGAGATCGTCATAATAGGAATAGGTGGCGGCACCCCCGGCATCGACCGCGAGAATGACATTGCCGCGCTTGTCATAGGTAAATTGCTCGGTCGGCGTCGTGCTCGATACAGTCACCATATCGTCGGCGATGACCGTGACCGCATCATGGCTGATCGAAGTCTGCCGGTTGTTGGCGTCATAGTTATAGTTCGTGGTGCGCAGAGCGGTCACCGAACCGCCAACGCTGGTCGCATAGCCTTCGATCTGCTGCTTCACATTGCCATAGCCATCATAGCTGTAGGTTATGACATTCTCGGCGCCGGCCGTGGTCGTTCCCGTCACCAGGGTGCCGCCGCTATAGTTGCCGCTTGCCTGATAGTTGGTGGTCGTCGCCGCATAGCCCTGACGGATCAGGCGGCTCAGCCGGTCGTAGACATAGTTGGTAACCCCGCCCAGCTTGTTGGTGATCGAGGTTCGGTCGAACAGATTGTAGGTGTAGCTCTCGACATTGTTCAGCGCGTCCGTGCTGGTCAGCACCCGGCCGGTCTTGTCATAGGTGAAACTGGTCGTCGCGGCCGTTCCGGTACCCGTCGGCACCGTCCCCATCGCCGGGGTTCCGGTCAGCGCGGTCATATAGCGCGTGACCGAGGCAATATCGTTGAAGATCGAGTAGCTGGTGGTTGTGAGATACCCCAGCGCATCCCGGGTCGCGATCGCCCGGCCCAGTTTGTCGTACCAGCTATAGCTGAAGTTGCCATTGGGATCTTGCGTGCGCCAGACCTGCCCGAACGCATTATAGTCGTAGGTGGTGACCCCGCTCAGCGCGTTGGTGACGGTCTTCACCCGGCCGTCGAGATCATAGGTATAGGTGGTGGCATTGGTACGCGCGTCGGTCGTCGACGCTGTGAGCCCGCGTCCGTCATAAGAGATGCTCGAGCTGGCCTGTTCGGTCGTACCGACCGCGTCGATCGTCTGTATCGCCCTGCCTGCGGCATCATAGGTCGTGGTTGCGACCGACTGCTCCTGGGCGTTGCCATTGGCCGCTCGCGTCACGGTGTTCACCAGCGAGCTGGCGCCGTGATAGCTGTAGCTTGTGTAATTGCCGAGGCCATCGGTTACACGCGTCGTTCGCCCAAGCGAGTCATATTGCCAGGAACGGGTCTCGGTCGCGCCGCTGAGCGCGGCCGCGACCTGAGCATAGGTTGTCGTGTCATTAGTGGTGATCGCCGTGGTCCAGCGTGTCGTGCCGACGAGCTGGCCCTTCGCGTCAAAGTCGCTGCGGGTGACATAGCCTTCGGCATCGGCGCGATAAGCCGCCTCCCCACGCGCCGTATACCAGGTGCGTGTGACGCGGTTGCCCGTGTCAGCGCCATGTGTTGAATTGAAGAAACCGAGCTCGCCGGGGGTGGGAGTCCACGTCCCAGTCCAGGCACTTGCGAACTGAACCTCGCGAATGACATTGCCGAAATTATCGTAGGTGTAGCTCGTCACCTGGTTTGTCGGACTCATCGTATAGGCGAGCCGTCCGACACTGTCATACTCATTGTAGGTGATCCGATTGCCCGTGCTCGACTCGAGCGTGGCGGCAAGGGACTGGATATTGGCGAGCTTGTAGTTGGTGGTCGCCGCCATGTAACCGTCATAGACGATCTGGCGCGACACCTTGTTGATGTCGTCGGCATAGGTATAGCCAGTCACGCGGCCCTTGGCGACGCCGGCCACGGTGACTTCGTCGACCTGATATCGCAAGAGGTCGCGGGCATCATATACGAAATGGCTGATCCGATCGTCTGATGACGTGCCCACATAGCCCTGAAGCGCGGTGAAGCTGCTGGTCGCCCGGTTGCCGGCCGCCACCTGCGTCGCGGACGCGATCGTCGTGATCAGCCGGCCCGCCTTGTCATAGATGTTTTGGGTCAGATAACCCTCGCCATCGAGCTTGCCGATGAGCAGACCGTCCTTGTCGTAAAAGGAGCGCGCGACGAGGTCTCGGGTGGCGTCGGCCGTGGGTGTCACCACCGCGCTCGGCGCCGAGCCGTTGATGTATCCCGCGACGGTCGTGCCCGAGACTTTGTTATAATAGGCAATGGTCTGCTGCAGCCGACCCGAGGCGTCGTAGGTTGATATCGTGGCGGACCCGTCACCCGCGATCGTCTCCAGGACCCGGCCCTCGGCATCGTAGACCACCCAGCTCGCCGTATCCTGCGTGCTGGCGGTGGGGCGGATCGCGTTGACGTCGATGATCGTGTCGGGATTGGCGAGGGCGGTCAGGTTCGTTGAACTGATCGTGTTGTGGTACTGGATCGTGCCGACCAGGCGGTTGTCGGCATCGTAGCGATATTCGGTAAGGTGACCCTCGTTGTCGACATCGCCGGTATGTCGGCCAGCCCGGTCATAGATCGTGTAGGTCTTCAGGCCAGTCGCATCCGTCGCGACCCGCACCCGACCAAGCTTGTCATAGGCATAGGAAGTCGTGCCGCCAGTGGTGTTCGAACCGCTGTCGACCGAACTGATCAGATCGCCCGCCTTGTTGTACGTGCGCACCGTCGTGTAACCCGAGGCCGTCGTCACCGTTGTGGTGGTTGACGGATCGTTGAATGCATAGGTCGTCGTGCCGCCATTGATGTCGGTGGCGGTCAGCATTCTGCCCATGCCGTCATAGGTGTAGGAGGTGGCGCCCGTCCCACCCGTGCCGCCATAGTTTCTCGTTGAGAGGAGCTGGCCGGCCTGATCGTAAGTGATATATTTGATCTCGCTGCCGTCGCTCCCCGTCGCAGGAGGACCACTCGAATTCGAGGTGGTCGCCCCGAACCGAACTGTCGCCGCAAGCGCGCGCCGGCTGTCGTAGCTATAATAGTCGGCCGACACCCGTGCAGTATCCGATATGCCGTTCCGCCAGGTCGTCATGTCGGTCTCGGTGGGCGTGCCCGCGGTCGTATAGAGATCGTCGGTATATTCGTAATGGGATAGGACCACGTCCTGGACGGGGCCACTCCCGAACTTGTGAAGCCATTCCTGGACGCGCCCTTCCGGGCTGATCTGGAAGCGCAGATTGCCGTTGGCATCATAGACGTAGCGCGTCGTCTCGGAGACGCTCGAACCAGTCTGGTCGATGCCGGTCCGTGTCTCGCTCAACACCTCATTCAGATTGTTGAAGGTGCGTGTGGTGGTGCTGAGAACCGTACTGGCGAATGTGTCGACGATGCTTGTCGCCATGCCGTTGGCGGTAAAGGCTGAGTATGTCGTGACCCTGCCGAGTGCATCGGTGACCGACGTCACGTCACCATTGCCGTTATAGGCGAACTGGACGGTCTGCTGCGACGCCCCCGCATAGGCAGGCGGCGCCGTGATTTTGGTCAGGTTGAAATTCGCGTCATAATCGAGCCGGGTGACCTGACCTGTGGGGTCCGTCACGGTCGTGTACCCGGTATTGTAGGTCAGGCTGGTAACTCGGGTGACGCCAGTCGACGCTGTCTGCGTCAGGGTGGTGACCCGGCCCGAGCCGTCGTAGACGATTGCCATCGCCGAACCATCGGTCTCGACGATGGTCGCGACCCGCTTCGAGGTACCATCATAGGTGTAGGTCGTGACGTAGGTCTTGCCGTCACTGATGCTGTTGTCTCCCGGCGACAGGTCAACGGTGACGGTGGTGAGGCGGTTCGACCCATCATAGCCGTAGCGCGTGCGCGTCAGCGTCTTGGCGGTGCTGGTCGCGAGATCGGTATAGCCGGTGGTGATCTGGGTGATGTTGTTGCCCGACCAGCTATATTGCTCATACTCGCCGTTCGCAGTGGTGACCTTGTCGAGCAGCGCGCCCGAGTAGCTGAAGGTCAGCGCGTTGCCCTCGGTATTGGCGACATGAGTGATGCGCCAGTTGTCGGTGCCGTACGCCTCGTAGGTCTCGGTAAACTGGCTGCCGCCATCGGTCCATGTCCACACCCCGCTCGACGACGTCAGCTTGTCGTACGCGCCCGCACCATCCGTCGCCACATAAGCCGAGGCCGTGCTGTTCCAGGTGTACACTATGTCCGAGCCATCACCCGAGGTGCGGCTGATCGTGCTGCCGGCGGTGTTGAGCGTGCCGGTCAGGCCGTGCACACGCCGATCGGTCGACTGGCGCCAGTTATCGCCATTCTCGTCGGAGAAATTGCCGAGACTGTTATAGGTCCGCGCGATCGCCGAGTCCGGCCCCACGCCGACAAGAAACTCATCACGCTGGCTGATCAGGAAATTGCCGTTCGCAGCATTGACCGACAACTGCTCGCCTGAACGCCCAAGCGCGCCCGATCCAAGCAAACCCGCTGAGCCCAGCTGAGCCAGCGACCCGCGCTCGAACCCCGAACCCAACCCCGTGAAGATCGATACCATCGCCGCAATCCCCGACCATCTGAAATCGGGAGCGCGCACCACTGCCACTACCGATCATCAGCTAATCGGGAGATCGGAGGGTCAGTTTAGTCTTTTATTTCCGATGCCCTGACTATTTCTTATAAGATATTGAAGTACAAATAAAAATATCGATCGGCGTCGCCACCACCGTGACCCACGCTAGATGCCTTTCACAATCCCTGGATCGCTCTGCCAGCCCGCCCGGTTGTGAATCGGCCTGCAATATTGACCCCGTTCGGGGCTGATCGGCTTCCAAAATTGACCCCCTGAACGGATGCGGTTCACGCCTCGTCGCTTTGCGGCGGAGGCGCGTGGGAGATGCTGGTCGTGGAGACAGTGGCGCGCATCCGGCGCGAGTTTTTCGTGAAGGGCAAGTCGATCAAGGAGATCGTGCGGGATCTGGGCGTGTCGCGGAACACGGTCAGGAAGGTGCTGCGCTCTGGGGAGACGGCGTTTGCAGCGCGACATTCAGGATGAGAGTCGCGCGACAATCAAGATGAGAATCGGTAGTGGGGTGTG